>JARLHD010000082.1 GCA_031292435.1 Ignavibacteriaceae bacterium | reverse complement strand
TCATTGAAGTTACCTGATATTATATCTAAATGTCCGTCCCTGTTTACATCAGCTGTTTCGACATTGTAGCAGCCACTTTTTATTTGTACTTCCCAATAAGTGGAAAGTGAGAACCATTGCTGGGAATAAATAAGAGTGCTTATAAATAAGGAAAGAAAAAGAAGATGGATAATTTTGTTCATAACTATACCTGGGTAAATTGTATAGAATTGACGGGATTTAGCGACATTAAAAGAATCCCAAGGATTAAGAAATGAAGGGCATAAAAGAGAAAGTATGTTTTCATACAAAAGTTCAATTTATTCCGCATTAATATTTAAGATTAAATATGTTAATAGTCCAATAATAAATGGGGAAATAAATTATTTCATATTATACTACTCAAACATTACAAAATACGGAGTATATCAGATCTTACTAATCTTTTCCAGAATACTTTTATAGAATTTTAACTTAAAAAAGTCATTTCTTATTTTACGAACCGAATATTGTTTCATATCATCGAAGATTTTATCATTGAACTTTTGCATACCTTCCCGGGCAAGTTTAAGAGAGAAACCGTATTGCTGATGAATAATGGAAAAAACCCATCCAAGGAGATAATTTCTAATTGGCGGATTATTTTTAAATGAATTTATATAGGTAATTTCAGCCCATCCCGGGCTTTTCCTATGAGAAAATTGGATGAGCTTTTTAAGAAAATTATTATTTGTTATTGCGGATAAATCATTCCGGGTGAGAAGTTCCGAGCCTTTAGTAACAAAGTCGGACAGCCAGAAATTCCCCGAGGACATATAACTGACGACATCAAATAATTTATCCTCAGATTTATATGCATCAATAAATCCAGGTTCAAACTCAGCAATAATTACACTATCCTGAATCGCATTGCTTAGAGATTTGAAAAGTCTTAAATCGATCCCCTGGCTATCGGTTTTAAACCAATCGATATTATTGATTTTAAGATTTTCCAATACTTTAGAAAGGGTAATATTATTAAGGTTAATATTCTTTTCGACATTAAATTTATCGGCAAATGACCAATCATTTAGGGAAGTTAAATCAGGTTCCAGAGTACTTGAACAATAAGGAGACCTGGTAAGATAGAATTTGATCTTTTCTGATTTTTTATCACTTACAATACAATTATATATGAATAATTTTTTGAACCCACCGGCTACATTTTCAACATAACCGAATTCCCTGTCATCTGCATCAAATGCAATACAGACTGAATATTTAGCAATTTTTTTCCATTTAGAATGAATTTTTCCTGAAGCGCCTATATCAACAAGAACCGGCGGGTTACTTACAAACTCAGGACGGTTCAATATATTATCAATTATATTCATTTATTTATGACCAATTGGAAGGATGTTAAAAGCTACCTTAATATTAAGGAGGTTTATATTAAAAAAACAAATCTGATATTATTTAATTAGTATCATTTTCTTTGATAGAATAAATTTATTTCCAGCTCATTAAATAGTAATAAACACCGGAAGATATCTAATTCATATTTCTAATTTAAAATTAGCTGAATTCTATCAAAAATCAATTTTTATTAACCCAAATGGGGAATTGCCGAATAGAAATGTTTTTGTAATTTTAATAAACACTTTTTCTTAATTATTTGTAAACATCATATGAATATTCAAAACAAAACAGTCCTTGTCCTTGGAGGGTGGGGCTTAGTCGGAAGCGCATTATCCCGAAAGCTAGTGGCAGAAAATCCAAAACATATAGTAATTACATCTTTAAAATTATCAGAAGCAGAGGATGCAACAAAAAAACTGGAACATGAATTTCCGAACAAAGGCAAAAATTATTTTATACCATGGGGTGGTGATATCTTCGTCAGGAATGAGTTCAAGGAAATGAACAGGTTAGATATTTTGTCCGATCCCATGAAACGAAAAACCCTCATGAAGGATATAATGGAAGAACTTTCAGAAGAAATCCTGAAGAGTTCCACAATATATAATTTACTGACACTTTACAGACCTGAAATAATAATAGACTGCATTAATTCCGCAACGGCCATTGCTTACCAGGATATTTATACTACATACAGAAGCGTAACCAAAGCTATTAAAAATAAAGCAGGATATGATTCAATTGTAGAAGAGACCGAGAAGATGCTTTGTACACTTTACATTCCTCAGCTAATAAGACATATCCAAGTACTTTATTCAAGTATGAGTTTTGTCGGAACAGAACTTTATCTTAAGATTGGAACCAGCGGTACCGGCGGTATGGGATTAAATATTCCTTATACACATAGTGAAGAAAAACCGTCGAGAGTTTTATTAAGCAAGAGCTCAATAGCCGGAGCGCATACACTACTTTTATTTCTAATGGGAAGGACACCCGAGGGGCCTATTACCAAAGAGATTAAACCAACGGCTGCTATAGCCTGGAAAAAAATTGAATACGGTGAAATAAAGAAACGAGGTGTTCCTATAGAACTGGTGGATGTACCAATAACAGAGGCAGTACCTCTTACCGGGAAATTTTTTCTATGCAGTGATAAGCAATATAAGACTACGGGGAAGAAATTAAAATCCGTATATATTGATACCGGAGAAAACGGTATTTTCTCCAAAGGAGAATTCGAAACCATCACGGCACAAAAGCAAATGGAATTTGTAACTCCAGAAGAAATTTCAAATGTAGCAATCTATGAAATCAAGGGAGGTAATACGGGACATGATATCATAAATTCACTGGATCATGCGACTTTAGAACCAACATACAGGGCGGGATATATGCAGCACATGGCTGTAGAGAAATTAGCCCAACTTGAAAAGAAACATAATATTAAAAGTGTCGCGTTTGAATTACTTGGACCCCCAAGATTATCAAAGCTTTTATTTGAGATTGACATAATTGGGCTTATCTGTAAGAATATGAAACAAATACTTAAATATTCTTCTGAAGAATTATCAGATAAGACATTAGAACTAATTTCGTCTAACGATGACCTAAGGAGTGAAATTTTATCAATAGGGATACCGATATTGCTTCCTGACGGTAAATCATTATTAAGAAGCGGAAATATAAAAATACCTCCTTACCGCGGGGAAAATGAACTTGAAATTAATGAAGAAAATATAAACAGATGGTCGACTGAAGGCTGGGTAGATCTGCGTCCGAAAAATATGAAAAGATGGCAGGATAGAATAAGTGAGCTGATTAAAGAAGCAGAAAGTATACCGGAGGAGGATACAAGTTCACTTCATGTAAGGACTAAAGAATATTGGAATAATTTTGAAGATATAAATATAGGCAAGATATGTTCCTGGCTTTTCATACATGAAGAGAAAGGGACAAGAATGAAGGATTAGAGTTTTACTGGTCCTTGACGACCGCCATGATTTTTATTTTCAGGTGATTACTAAAGGTCAGGATAAATTCTTTTTTATCACCGACTTTTAGATTTTCTTTTAATCGTATAACCATTACATGGAATCCACCGGGGGCAAGGTGAAAAGTGGTCATGCCCTTAATTGTAATTGATTCAACTTTCCGCATTCCAAGATTATCGCCCTGTTTATAAGTTTCATGTATCTGAACTACCTTTGCGATATCCGAGGAAACATTAACTAAATCATAAGCTCTTGAAGTCGGATTAATTATATCAAGGTATAAAGCGGTATTCATCCCTTTATCAGCATTTCGCATCCATGCATTTTCAATTTTAATTTGGGGGGAAATTAAACTGATTAAATTTAGAACTAAAATTATAAATGTCATTTAATTATTCCAATGATCGAAAATCATTAACTGCCTGGGAAACATCCAAATGGCTTCCACGATATTCAGTTCTTATCCTGTTATCCTTATCGATAAGGAATGCTTTATCGGTATGGACATAAAAATAAATAAGATCCCCGTCGGATGTTTTGGATGTATCCCCCGAAATTGCAACAACCTGCATTTTTTTCATCAGTGCTCTTATGGTATCTTTATTACCGGTTAGTAATTTAAAATTAGAACCGTCGATATTTCTTATGTTGGCATATTCTTTAAGCACCCATGGTTTATCTCTATCAGGATCAAAGGAAATGAGGACAAAATTTATTCCCCGAATACCTTGATTTTTTGCTTCTTCCTGAACCAATTGGAAATTATGTGATGTCAGAGGACAGACATCGGGACAATTTGTAAAGATAAACCCCAGTAAATATGGTTTGCCTTTGAGGTCCTGAGGGAAATTTATTAAAGAGCTGTCCTGGGTTATTAATGGATATTCCTTTTGCCCCAGGAATTCATCACGATCGAACTTCCTGCCACATCCAGCAAAAATTAAAACAGCAAATAATAAAAGGGAAAATGGATTCATTGAAACGGCTATTATTATTACAAATTTAATAATTAAATCAGTAATTCAACATAGCAAAGTTGAGGAAATTGCCGGCCATCAATCCTGTCAAAAGTAAAATGCTGCTTAGCTTTTTAATTCTTCTTCCAACATTATCGATTTTGGAAATAATATTGAGTTTTCAAGGTGAACATGTTTGTGAAGATCCTCTTCGAATTCCTTTAATTCCTGAAAAGTTACTCTAAAAGTGTTGCATGCATCCTGGGGCACTGTATAATTATTTGACAGATTCCTGATTTCAAACAACTCATCGCCAGCACTCTGATGTTCTAATTCCATCATACTTATTGGATTACGAACAGTACCGAAGTAAGGAGACTCACTTTTACTGCCATTTCCTTTTGTTTTAACAAGATATTTGATGTACGGGAATAATATTTCTTCCTCTTTCATCATATGCTGTTTGAGATCTTTATAAACAACAGAATAAATCCGAGCTATCTCTGTTAATTCAGGATGATTCTTTCCATGCACGGATGCTACCTTATTGATATGTTCTAAAATAACAGGGATCATTTTGCGTACGTAACTATGGTAAGTATTCACAATATAGTCAATAAGAAAATCGAGGTTCCATTCTTCATAATTTATTGAAGAGTTCTGATATGTCTTTATCCTTTCTAACTCAGAAAGGATTTCAATTTCATTTATACCTTTCTCTTCGCATGCTTTGGACAAAAACTTGTTGCCTTTACAACAAAAATCAAGATTATATTTCTCAAACACCGCTGCTGCTTTGAAATTATTTTTAACTATTTCTGACAATGTCTGAGTATTATATTCACTATTGCCTGATTTTAATTCGAACATTTTACATCTCCTTATAATAATAAAAGCTTTTATTTGTTTATGTTATTAGATTCTTTGACTGCATCATCGTTGAGTTTCTTCATTGCCTGAGGTCCAGTAGGGTGACCGAATGATTCCATATTCTTATATAGATAAAAATACTCCTGTTTACTTATTTTATTCTGCCAATGACCAGTGAGCATGCCAATGCCAGTAACGAACATGAAAATTGAAACAACTCCGACTGCTACCCATTTTTTACTAATCTTAAATGATTTCTTTGCAGGAAGGAGAATGAATAAATCAAGTGTTTCATCTACAGGACACACATCAACACAATTCAGACAAGTAGTACATTCATCGGACCAAACCGTAAGTACTTTGTCGACTTTTATAGATGACGGGCAGGCCTTAGCACAGAGTCCACAATCAATACAACTAACCGGGTTACGTTTAATTTTATTAGGACTTATAAAATTCATTATTCCCAGGAGCGCACCATAGGGACAAAGGAAACGGCACCAGAAGTTTCTGACAAATACAGATAATATAAAAAGGAATGATAAAACTATAAGAGTTGTCCTTGAAATATTTGCAAAAAAATAGAACATTTTTATATCTGCAGAAAGATTATAGGGGCTGTCGAGGAAAGCTCTTACTGCCATAGTACTCATGAGGAAGAAAATTGAGAATACAAAGAATCCCAAGAGCAAATACTTCAAGCTTCTTAAAGGATAATCAATCCACTTAGGCATTCTTAGTTTAAACCTGAATATTTTCTTTAATAATTTTTCACCAGCATCGCCTACCATTTCTGAGATAAAACCAACCGGACAAAGCCAAGAACAGAATGATTTACCAAAGACCAAGGACACAAGTAGTATAGCAAGAAAGATAAACATA
The DNA here is from genome assembly GCA_031292435.1 of Ignavibacteriaceae bacterium. GTDB lineage: Bacteria > Bacteroidota > Ignavibacteria > Ignavibacteriales > Ignavibacteriaceae > Fen-1301. The sequence continues at coordinate 7,863 of JARLHD010000082.1, read as the reverse complement.
CCCGCGGGATGCGCATAGTGAATTTCCCCGGTAAGCAGAAACATAAAGAAACTCATTAATGAGCTAATTGGCAGGAACCCTTCGACCCCAGGAGGACGATTATAAAAAGCAGATGTTCCATTTGATTCAAGATATCTCACAAATAAGAAAAATTGAATACCTATCCAAATACATAATAAAGCAAATCCCGATTGCACATAAAATCTATACTTCTGAATAGGTTTTTCATTGTTCCTATTTAATTTATTCTTCTTATTCATATATCGGATAATTTAGTCTGATTTATCATTAAAAAAATAGCTAGAGACTACTAATTTTACGTAGAGTTTTATTTCTGAAATGGTCAATATTTTCATCTGTCAACATAGCATAGGCTTTTGATCTTAACTCTCCCCATTTATCATGGAGCGGGCAGGGGTTTTCCGGGTTGCAATGGGGGAAGCCGAGTACGCAGCTACTAAACATTGATAGACCATCAATAGCGGCAACAATGTCAATTAGTTGAATTCTTTTGGGATCTTTGGCTAATGCGAATCCACCCGACTTCCCTTTCCGGGAAATAACAATCCCGCTTTCAGTTAAACTTTGGAGAATTTTAGAGACAAATTCTTTAGGAATTGACAGTTTATTACTAATTTCTTCAGCAGGAATTACTTCCCTTTCCGATTGTGCCGCAAGGTAAAGTACAGCCTGGAGTCCGTATTCGCATTTTTTAGAAAATATTACTGTCATTTGTTTAATCAGATTATTTTGTCTGATTAAAGATAAGAGCTTTCAATTGTAATGTCAATCTAAATTTTTCACTCGAACACAATTAAAGGAGATAGGACCAAAATTCAGAGTAGTATAAATGAACATGATTTTGTAAGAAACAGATTTATAAAGTTAGTTAAAGATTTAGGACAGGGGAATTTAATTTCCAATAAATTAAATTAAAGATATACAGTCAGAGAGGAAGGAACAAAAAAAACGGAAGCCAGTTGGCTTCCGCTTACACATTAGGGAGGTCTAGAACAAAAATTTAGTTTATGATGTCTCCTGTCTCAGCATCTATATAGAATGTCGTGCCTGTTGCCTCAGATAATCCTTTTATTCTAATTGGAACATTTTGTCCGCCAAGTGTAATATCGATAATTCTGTCAATAGTTTTTTCAGTATAAGTTGTATCTTTCTGGAACGTTACAACAGCATGGTAAGTTCCGGTAATAGTACCGCTTGTTTTACGATACCAGTTTAAACCGCTTCCTCTAGGTCCAGTAATATTTGCAAAATTAAGAGTAAGAGTTCCATTTAAAGTATGTATGCCGCCATTTCTTCTGACCGTATCAGAAACAGCACGGACATACGGAGATGTTGAATTTAAAGTAATAACTTTAGTATTAGTTCCCATTACCGTCCAAGCACCAGACAACCCAGTTAATTGGTGGGAGACTTTAGGGGTTATTAAAGTACCTGTGCCACTGACAATTTTGTGATTAAAAGTATAAGCGGTATCGAAGGTAGCCCCATCAGGAACAATATAGAATTTCTGAAACTGACCATTTTTATTAAGGTACTGATCCTGATAAACACGAGAATAATCAGCATAATAGAAACCAAACAAATTGCCCCTGTGACGAGTAACCGTAATAGTCCACCATCCGGTAGTAGAATCATATTGTTTTGAAACACCCATGTGATTATGTCCAAAGTTAGTCATACCATCATTATCTTCACCAACTATTCCAGGAACGGAAGCAGTTTGGAGAATATCAGACATTTCTTCGAGCACACCACTATTATCGATAGCGACATTTGCGGAAATCGAATACAATGCATCCTGAGTAGCATTTGGATCTTGTTGGGATTGAGATGAATTTAGAGAATTAACCATTGAATTATCATTATTTTTGCATCCGGCAACCAATATAACCATCAAGGAAAAAATGATTATCACCGGGATTCCATTCACATATTTCATAATATTCACTCCTATTCAAATAATTTCATATAACTAATTAATTTGACAGTTTAGTTAAGAAAAGGTTTAATTTAATTTCATTCAAAAAATAATAGAGCCGTTAAAATAAATATCAAGTTTTATTTACTTGTTTTTATTATTATTTGTACTACCTAATAATTATTTATAATAGATATACATTTATAACGTATAAAAGGATCCAAAAATGAAACTAATAAAAGTGCTATTCGCCCTGATTTTTCTCATTTCCATCAGTGGAAAGATATTTGCCCAGGATGCTGATGAGATAGTAAACAAGTACATTAATGCAATAGGCGGGTTAGATAAAATAAAGGCAATCAACACTATTAAACTTACCGGGAAAGTAACCGCAGGATCGATGGATATTCCTTTCTCTCAAATCTGCAAACGCCCACAGATGGTGCTTATGGAATCTACTATCCAGGGGATGACAATGAAACAAGCATATGATGGAACACAGGGATGGACTATCAATCCATTTATGGGAAAGAAAGATCCAGACCTAATGTCAAAAGATGCAGAAAGAGCTATACAAAGGAATGCGGATTTTGAAGGTCAGCTTATTAATTATAAAGACAAAGGAAGCAAAATTGAACTTATCGGGAAAGAAGATTTGGAGGGATCACAAGTTTATAATATTAAACTAACAGACAAAAACAATGATATAACAAATTTTTATATAGATGCCGATTCCTACCTGGTGGTTAAACAAAATGACAAACTAAAATTCGACACAAAGGAGATTTCTTCGGAATCGATATTAAGTAATTATAAACCAGTTAATGGTGTAATGTTCCCATTTTCAATTCAATCGAAATCAGCTGATAATCCAATGGGGGATGCTAAAATTGCAGTAGATACAATTGAGACAAACATTCCAGTTGATGATAGTATTTTTAAGATGCCCGTGACAAAATAAAAATTTAACAGCATCCGTGAGGAAAAGATGAAATTACTTAAAATATTTCTTTCTTTGTTAACATTAATATTCTTACCAAGCAACATAATTCCCCAGCAAAATATTAAGATATCCTCAAGTACATTCGGTTCAATAGAAGCCAGGCAAATCGGACCGGCTGCTATGTCAGGCAGAATTACAGCGATTGATGCAGTGAACAAAGAATCGCGAATAATATATGTGGGCTCAGCAGGTGGAGGGATATGGAAGTCTATTAATGGGGGAGCATCTTTCAGACCTATTTTTGATAAATATAATCAGTCAATAGGCTGCTTAACTATTGATCAAAATCATCCTGATACTATCTGGGCGGGGAGTGGCGAGTGCAATATGCGAAACAGTGTATCTGTAGGAGACGGTATATATAAATCTCTTGATGGAGGAGACAACTGGAAGAAAGCAGGGCTCGAGTTATCCGAACATATAAGCAGAATTATTATTGATCCTTTAAACAGCGATATTGTTTATGCTGCAGTGCCAGGTAACCTATGGAACGACAGTCCTGAAAGAGGACTTTATAAAACAACTGATGGAGGGAAAAGCTGGATAAAGATCCTTTATGTAAATGATAAAACGGGGTGTGCTGATATACAAGTTGACCCAAAAGAACCCGGCAGAATATATGCTTCAATGTGGCAATTCAGAAGGACTCCATGGAGTTTCAGTTCAGGAGGTGAAGGAAGCGGTCTTTTCAAGAGTGAAGATTATGGTAAAACATGGAAACATATAGATAAGCAATTTTCACCTGATGGATTGCTTGGCAGAATATGTCTTGCAGTTGCACCAACAGAACCGAAGAATATTTATGCAATGGTTGAATCCAATAAGACTGCTTTATATTCATCGACAGATTATGGTGAGAACTGGAAGAAGGAAAGCTCAACTGAAAATGCAACAGCGAGACCTTTTTATTTTTCGGTACTTATGGTTGACCCGACTGATGCCAAAAGGATATACCGACCAACTTTCAATTTATCAATAAGTGTAGATGGGGGAAAATCATTTACCGAACCAACTTTTGAGAGCGGCTGGGTTCATAGTGATCATCATGCAATCTGGATCGATCCAATTAATCCTTCACATTTATTGTTAGGAACAGACGGCGGAGTATATATTTCACTTGATAAAGGATATAACTGGAGGTTCCTGAATAATCTACCTGTTTCGCAATTTTATCATGTCAGTTTTGATAATGAGAATCCATATAATGTAATAGGTGGTCTGCAGGATAACGGTTCATGGTTTGGACCTTCAAGAAGTCCCAACGGAATTAAAAATGCTGACTGGAAGACAATCGGATGGGGTGATGGATTCTGGGCATGGAGGGACAGGCTGGATAAAGACATTTTTTATTCAGAAAGCCAGGGTGGTTCAATTCAAAGATATAATATTAAAACAAACGAGGGGAAGGAAATAAAGCCGTACGAACTTTCGGGGGAGGCTAAATTAAGATTCAATTGGAATACGCCTATTCAAATGAGTCCGACTGATCCTAAAGTAATCTATATCGGGGCACAATATTTATTCAAGACAACCGATAGGGGGAATACATGGGAAAGAATTTCAACAGATCTAACGACCAATGATCCCGAAAAGCAAAAGCAGGAAGAATCCGGAGGATTATCAATTGATAACTCTGCGGCTGAAAACCATTGTACAATTTTTTCTATATGTGAATCTCCCAAAGATAAGGAACTTATCTGGGTGGGGACAGATGATGGTAATCTGCAGGTAACAAAGGATGGAGGGAGGAGCTGGAGTAATGTAGTAAAAAATGTTCCGGGATTACCAGTTCATACCTGGGTAAGCAGCGTTGAAGCTAGTTCCTTTGATGAAAATTGTGCTTATGTAACTTTTGACGGACATGCTTTTGGGGATATGAAAACATATTTATATAAGACTACTGATTTAGGAAAATCCTGGCAATCATTATCAACACCTGATATAAAGGGATATGCGCATAAGATTAAAGAAGATATTGTAAACAATAAACTTTTATTTTTAGGAACAGAGTTTGGTTTATTTGCTTCCATTGACGGAGGAGAAAACTGGGCTCAATTTACCGGGAAGGTTCCCAATGTGACGATAAGGGATATTGCTATCCAGCCCAACACCAGTGATTTACTTTTGGCAACACATGGAAGAGGGATTTTTATAATAGATGATATAACTCCCATTAGAAACCTAAACAAAGAAATCCTTAATTCTGAAGCAGTATTATTACCATCAAGGACGAATTATATTGATGGACCAACTTATGGAAGCGCATTTGGAACAGCAGGGGAATTCATAGGTCAGAACCCAATTGAAGAAGCTGTCATAACATATTATCTTAAAGAAAGGACCTTAATAGGGGATGTGAATATAGAAATCTACAATAAGGAAGGTAAACTTTTAAGTAGAATACCCGGGACAAAAAGAAAGGGAATCAACAGAATAACGTGGCCGATGAGAATGAAACCACCAAGAGTGGCTACTGCAGTTAGAATTACATATGGAGGATTTACCGGTCCTTTATATCCCGAAGGAACTTATACAGTAAAATTAATTAAAGGTGACAAGGTATTTACTCAAAAGATGGATATTGATATTGATCCATCTTGCATTCATAGTAAAGAAGACAGGGATTTACAATATAATACTTCCATCAAGCTATATAATATGCAGGAGGACCTTGCTTATTTAAGTGAAGTAATAAACCGGATTAATAAAACTGCGATTGTTTATTCGGATACAGTTAAAAACTCAGACCTTAGATATCAATTAAAGGAATTCTCGAGTAAGCTAACTGAATTATCAAAGACAATTATAGCTTCAAAAGAAGGGACGGGAATTACAGGGGAGGAAAAGCTCCGGGAAAAATTATCACAGTTATATTCAAGTATTATTATTTTTCCCGGCAGACCCACTGATTCACAACTACAGAGGGTAAAGGGACTTGAGGATGATTTCAACAAAGCCAATATATCAAAAGATAATATATTCAAGAGCTACCTTGATAAAATCAATTCACAACTTCCTCAATCCGGTATGAAGAAGTTAGAACTTTATTCTAAAGAACAGTTCGCAATTGACAGGGATAAAGAAAAGGGAATCTGACAAAATTGACCGATATTATTAAAAGCCCCGGAATGCAACGGGGCTTTTTTTATGATCATTTCTCAAGATTTTGGTGGTGTGATCTGTAGAATATACCAATCAGATAAATTATTTTAACTTGAAGTAATCAGATTTCTACTCGATATAATTATTCCAATAAACATTAAGGAGGGTACTATGAAAAAAACCGTGAGTGTTTTTATTTCATTTTTTGTGTTGCCTTTAATCCTGATCAGTATGTTTGGGTGTTCTATTAAACCTAAAGATGCAGGTAAAATTCCTGTTACAACTTCTTCAGATGACGCGAAGCAAAATTTCATTAAAGGAAGAGACTTAACAGAAGCACTTCAAGGACAGGAATCCCTCCAATATTTGGACAAAGCAATTCAAGAAGATTCGACATTTGCACTGGCATATTTAACCAGGTCGGCATTCCAGCCAACGGCAAAAGATTTATTTGATGACTTAAATAAGGCAGTTTCATTTGCCGGTAATGCTTCACAGGGGGAGCAATTAATGATATCAGGATTTGAAGCAGGTGTTAATGCAAACCCAATGAAACAGATAGCAGACTATGAGAAACTTGTTTCACTTTATCCACAGGATGAGAGAGCTCATAACTTATTGGCGAATGCTTATTTCGGACAATTTGAGGATCAGAAAGCAATTGATGAGTACAAAAAGGCGGAGGAAATAAACCCGAATTATTCTCCCACATATAATTCATTAGGTTATGCCTACAGAAGAGTTGAGAATTATCCTGAATCAGAGAAAGCATTCCAGAAATATATTGAGTTAATACCGAACGATCCTAATCCATATGATTCATATGCGGAACTTTTGTTAAAAGAAGGAAAATTTGATGCAGCGATTGAAAACTATCAGAAAGCCCTGTCACACGATGCGGGATTTGTATCCTCAAAGGTAGGTATTGCTACAGCATATATGTATCAAGGGAAATATGAAGAATCGAGAAAAGAATTACAACAGCTTTTTGATTCTGCGAGGAATGACGGGGAAAGGAGAACTGCATTATTTAACATGGCAGTTACATATGCAGATGAAGGGAAATCTGAAATGGCATTAACGGAAATGGATAAAGAATATGCAATAGCTGAGAAAGAGAATGATTATGGCAACATGTCAGGTGATCTTACTGCTATAGCAACTATTCTTTATGAGAGCGGAAAATATAAGGAAGCTCTTGATAAGTTTCAGCAATCAGTTGAAGTATTTAATAAATCCACTTCCTCGCAGGCATTAAAAGATAATGTTAAACTGGGAAACCTTTATAATGAAGGTATAGTAGCATTAAAGATGAATGAAATCAAAACTGCTACCGAGAAAGCCGACGAATTTATGGCCGGAGTTAAGGCGATAAATAATTCCCTCCAGATAAGACAGGCAAATCAGCTGATGGGGATGATTGCCCTGGAACAGAAAAAACCGGATGACTGTTTATCTTACCTTAAGGATGCAAATCAGCAGAATCCATATAACTTTTATTACAGTGGAAAGGCATATGAATTAAAAGGAGATAAACAAAAAGCGAAAGAATATTATGACAAGGTAATGAATTTTAATGCCCTCCCCGGTTTTAATACAGCCTTTGCAAGATATAATGCTAAAACCATGTTGAAGAATATATAATTTATTAGTTTTCATCTCATAAACCACTCGAATAAGCCGGAAGTAATTCCGGCTTTATTATTACTGTAAATCCAAAGTTTGATTTTTAGCCATTTCTATTTTCCACGGCTAAAAATTAAAAATTGGAACTACTATATATAGAGGGGCATAGAGTTTATTCTGTGATTCTGAAAAT
>JARLHD010000081.1 GCA_031292435.1 Ignavibacteriaceae bacterium | reverse complement strand
GTATTGTAATCCGGCATTTATCATTACTCTCGTTACCATATTTATCGATAGCAGTTATTATATATGTTTTGCCTGAAGGATTTATTTTGCGCCGTGAATCCAGCCAAGAGGTTTCCGATCCATAGAGTACAGCTGCTATTTTTTCGCCCTGCGCAATATCAATTTTGTCATTTTGATCGAAACTATAAATAACAAAGTATGAAGCTGTATCATTGTTGAGATTTTTTAAATGCATGTTCCAGCTTAATAATATTTGACCATTTACATTTTTATAAGCCGGATCAAGCGGTGGCTGGGGCAGTGAATTTATATTGTTATTGATATTGGGAGTTAGGGCAAAATACTTGTAATAATTATTCCTAAGGGAGTCTTCAAATCCCAGAGGATTTTTAAGAACCGAATTAGTATTAAAGAAAACATTACCCTTAATGTTATTAAGGAGGCGATTGAGTTTTATCTGTGATGGAAGCTGAGATGGATCGGACCATTCATGATTATTATCAGTTCCGATTTTATATGCAGACTGACCAATATAAATATTTTTCCCATATGCATTTTCATTCCACCAATCAGTGAGTATCTGATAGTCTGCATGGAAATTGCCTATATGCCAATAGAGTTGAGGGACGAGATAATCTATCCAACCTTCCTTAAGCCATTTTCTGGAATCGGCATAGTTTGAGTTGAAACTTTCAGATGCGGCTGTATAGGAACCCGCAAAGTCGCCGCTTTTATTTTTCCATACACCCGGAGGAGAGATGCCGAATTTGAGTCCCGGTTTAACCTTGCGTATACTATCAGAGACACTTTTAACAAAGAGGTTTATATTATCCCTGCGCCAATCAGTGAGTTTTTTTATGCCTCTTGAATACCGAGCGAAGGTACCTGCGTCATTAAATTTTATATTTTTTTGGGGATATGGATAGAAGTAATCATCGAAGTGGACGCCATCAACCGGGTACCTGCGGACGACATCCATAACTATTTTAAGTACGTAGTTTCTGACTTCAGGTAGACCGGGGTTTAGCCATTTATATTCTCCATAGGTAACATTCCAATCTGGATGACGTATAGAAACATGCTGAGGGGAAATATTACTAGTATGAATATTCATTACACTCCGGAAAGGATTAAACCATGCATGTATTTCGATTCCACGTTTATGACACTCATCGATCATGAAACTGAGCGGGTCGTAATCCGGAGAAGGGCTTCTCCCCTGTTTGCCGGTAAGCCATTCGCTCCAAGGCTCTATGCTGCTTTCATAGAGAGCATCAGATGAGGGACGTATCTGAATAAATACTGCATTAAATTTATCTTTTTGCAGACGGTTGATGATTGTAATGAATTCTTTTTTCTGCTGTTCGGAGGAGAGGTTATTAGCTGATGGCCAGTCAATGTTTTCCAGAGTAGCGATCCATATGCCCCTGAATTCTCTTTTGGGAGATAAGGATTGAGGGAACAGTGATGAGAATAAGGAGAATATTAATATTAATGTAATTGAAAGGATCGATTTATAATTTAATCCCTGTGTTTGACGATATGGTGCGGCTTTTTGTGACGGGACAAAATTATGCTTAAATATTATTGTCACCAAGAATGACTGTTGTGATGATACTTTCTGCTGATTCTGCAAGCATCGATATGAATTATTGAGTTGGATAGACAACCCGCTTAAACTTTTGATGTAAGGGTTTATTAATATCTATCAAGTTTAAACTTTTCTCCAAGGTAAAGCTTTTTAACTTCTTCATCATTAGCGAGTTCGAGGGCATTACCTGATTTAAAGATTACTCCATTTATCAGGATGTATGCTTTATCGACGATGCTTAAAGTTTCATGCACGTTATGATCAGTTATCAGGACTCCTATACCGCGGTTTTTAAGGTTAGCTACTATTTTCATTATATCTTCAACAGCGATCGGGTCAACACCTGCGAACGGTTCATCGAGAAGGATGAATGAAGGATCAATAGCAAGAGCGCGGGCTATTTCAGTTCTTCTTCTTTCGCCACCGCTAAGCTGGAACGCCATACTTTTTCTAAGATGGGCAACACCGAGATCTTCGAGAAGCCTATCGCACTTTTCTTTCTGCTGTGCTGCGGTTAGTTTAGTCATCTGGAGGATTGCCATCAGGTTCTGTTCAACAGTAAGTCTACGGAAAATTGAGGCTTCCTGGGGGAGATATCCTATACCCATTCTTGCTCTTTTATACATGGGGATTTTAGTAATTTCACCATTATCGAGATAGACTTTACCTTTGTCGGGTTTTATCATTCCCACGATCATATAGAAGGTTGTAGTTTTACCAGCGCCATTGGGTCCAAGGAGTCCGACTATCTCACCTTTGGACACTTCAATAGAGACCTTATTGACTACTGCCCTTCTTTTATAAATTTTAACTAAGCTATCGCTTCTTAAAGTATTTTCATTCATTTATATAATAAATCTTTCTTTGTAGGTCTGTTTGTAAATATAACATATCCGGGGAGAGTAAAGGATAATTCTTTATTCTCAACCAATTTTTCAGGGTAATAATCACTTTTAGGAAAGACGAACAATTTTACAGTACTTACTTTCCGTTCTTTAAATAATATCATAGCATTCTGACCGGAAGATTTAGTGAGTCCATTTGTGGAATCATTTTCATACATAAAATATATACTGAGAACCGATCCTTTAACTTCGGTGGAAGTGATACCAGAGGAATCAAATGAAATAAATATTTTATCACCGGAGATCTGATCATATCTTTTCTTATAGATTTCGTTTTGGGAGAGGAGGAAGCCATTACCTATAACATCGAGTAATCTTATCCTATTATTATGAAGATGTATAGCAATAGAATCGCCTGTCATCTGGGTATTTTCATTCCACATAATAGGTTGAGGTCTTTTATCGCCCATTTTCTTTGTAACGATCCTTTCCTGTTTACGGAAATAGATAGTATAATCGTTGACCGAGGCAAATGCACCACGTAGAATTCTAACAGAATCGGTAGCTTCAAATCTATTGATAGTATCGCGGTAAGCTTCCATGATATTAGATCTAATCAAAAGAGTATCTACGTGTACTAAAGTTGAGTCATTGTTAGTTAACATAGATTTAGAGCCTGATACATTCCGGGAGTTTTTGTTAGAATTTTTATTTGCTGTAGAATCATTAGTATAAGATGAGTCAATCTGAATGAGGAGCGGATTTTTATTTACAAGAGTATATGCTCTCTGAGCATAATCTTCAAGATGATCACCATATATAACAGTATTATTTCCGGTATTAGTTATTTTTACATTCCTATTTGCAAAAGATATTCTTGTTGCCCTGAAGTGCTCAAGAGAATCGGCTTCAATTACATTAGTTGAATCGACGATCTTGACATTGTTAACTGCAACCATTCTATTCTGCAATTTATAATAAGTCATTTCTTTGGATGTAAGAGTTGTAGCTGTATCGTACATCTTTACATTCCCCTGGAAGAATGCCCTATCTTCCTTAAAGAAGTAGTCGCCTGAATCAGCAGTGAGGATAACTTTAGTGTCATTAAGGGTAACGCCAGAGACGCTTTTAGAATGTCTTTCGTTACCGAAATAGAATGCATGAGGAGTTAATATGGTTAGAGTATCCTGCTTTGCAATTACATTGCCCAGCAGATCGGCATTATTACTTGCGAGATACTGGACGGCTTTATCGCAAGTGATAACTAGTTTACCCTGGGTAAGGATAACGTGACCATAGACTTCGCGGATAGATTCGCCGCCGATCATTTTACCCATAAGACTATCACCTATGACAGTAATGAATTGTTCCTGTTGATTCTGCTGCTGAGCATGAATAGAGACAGTATATGTTACCATGAAAAGGATACACCATATTAGGAATAATTTAATCAAAGTGTATCCCGTTTTGACTGATACGTGACATTATAGATAACATAATTTCTGAGACTTTGGTCGGATTCAAATCCATATCCCTGGATTTTTTCTTTAGGCGATATAATTGTAACGAATTTATCAGAGACAATTTTGCGATCTTTATTTCTCCACATCAATTCAGAGGTAGTTATAGTAACACCACTATCATTGACAACTACGACGCTATCCCTTGCATATAAGTTTTCAGTTGCATCATCAACGCGTCCTCTTTTAGAAGTTAGGGTGGAAGTTTTGTGCTGATCTTCATCGTAAAAATCTACTTTAAGGCTCGTATCCAGGAGAGTTTCCTGAGTATCATAATATACCCTTATATGTTTTGCAAACAGTATAGCCTTTGTTTTACCTGAATCAGTAAAGGTAACTTTAGAATTCCAGCTTTCCTGAGAGGGATATTTTTCGTTTTGAATATTAGACATTATAGAAGGCTGAACTCTTTGCTGCTGGCATCCGAATAGTACTATGGAAATGATACTAATTAAGAAAATCCTCATCGTTGTTTCAGGCCAAGGTTAATCAGGTCGTGCAGATGTACAATTCCAACGGGACGATTAGAATTATCAGTTATAATCAGTGCAGTGATCTTAAAATTCTCCATCTGCTGCAACGCGAATGAAGCAAGGTAATTTGGTTTCATTACTTTAGGGTTTTTAGTCATTATATCACTGGCATGAAGATTTTTAATATCAAGGGTTCTTTCGAGGAGTCTTCTAAGATCTCCGTCAGTAATTATACCTGTGAGGAAACCATTATTATCTACGACGCAGGTGGTACCTAATCTTTTAGTTGTAATCTCAAGGATAGAATCTTTGATTGATGCAGATTCTTTTACAACAGGTATTCTATCACCCTGGATCATGATTTCCTTAATTTCCAGAGAGAGTCTTTTACCGAGACTACCGCCGGGGTGCAGATAGGCAAAATCGTTAACAGTAAATCCTCTTAACTGCAGAAGAACGACAGATAAGGCATCGCCAAGGACTAATGTTGCTGTAGTGGATGAAGTAGGAGCGAGATCGTGCGGACATGCTTCCTCTTTTACATATATGCTAAGAAATATATCGCATTCTCTTGCAAGTCTTGAGTTCCGATCGGCGCACATGCCAATGAGTTTTACATTAAGTCTTTTTAACAAAGGGATGAGAGTTGAAATTTCCTCGGTGTTACCGCTTTTAGAGATAAGGATTGCGACGTCTTCTTTCCTAACCATTCCGAGGTCACCGTGAAGTGCATCAGTTGGGTGCAAATAGATAGCGGCGGTACCGGTTGAGTTTAATGTAGCGACAATTTTTCTAGCGATCAGTCCAGATTTGCCCATACCAGTAAGAACTACCCTACCTTTACAATCTAATATAGTTTGAACTGCATTGGCAAATTCTTCACCGATAGTAACAATTAAGTCAGATATTGCCTCACTTTCTATGCGGACAACATTTTTCCCTTTTTCAATAATTTCTTCTTTAGTCAAATTCATTTACCTCTGATATTAATTATAAACTGCCAAGGCAGTAGGTTACAATAATTTTCTTCTCATATACTTATTGTAAATTTCGAGAGCTGATTTTAATTCCAGATCATTATATAGTCCTAAATTATTAAAAAATAAGTTAGGATTTAATACCTTTTCAGCATTTCTTTCGTTCCTGTAAAGCATAAGGCTGTTATAATAATTACTAACCGGGATTAAATGGTTGACCCCTGAGGATGATTCATAAAGCCATATTTTCTTTTCTTCAGGAACAACAGCGAGGATAAAATCATTTTGTCTAATTGATATTTCCCTAACTTTAGAATTTGTGAACGGAGAATTCATACCGGGTATCCAATATGAATAGCTTTTTACAATAAAATCATTTTGGGTTATATCATTTATATCCCTACCAAACCATATTTCTATTTTATCCTCAGTTTCTTCATGAATAATAATATCAAGTTGTTCGGAACCATTATCAAGTGTACCAACTGCAAATACAGGAGCTGAAGGAAAGGAGAGGTCAGGTTCCGGCTCATAGTGACCGAGGAAATAGTTACCTTCGCCAAAGTGCCCATCCCCTATTATCTTCATGGCTGCGATCTTATTTCTGTAGAGATTGTAACCGAGTTTATTTTCGGGAAGGATCAGGGAAAGGCAAGTTTTTTCAATATTTGATATTTCTCTCGGGTACAAATTAAACTCTTCAGTTAAGCAGGAAATAATAAAAGGAATATCATCGATTTCAATTATTAAATAGAATTTAATTCAGGCTGCTTTTAACAACCGCATCGATTTTTTTAATAGTGATAAGCAATTCTTTTAATTCATTTAAAGGAAGCTGACTAGCAGCATCACTCATAGCTGATTTGGGATCAGGGTGGACTTCAAGAAATAAGGCATCGATACCGACAGCTGCTGCTGCGCGTGCAATAGGTTTTATAAAGTCAGGTTGTCC
>JARLHD010000080.1 GCA_031292435.1 Ignavibacteriaceae bacterium | reverse complement strand
AGACCGAAGAGTGAACTGCTATTGGGATCGCGAATGATTTCCCATTGAGCTATTGTTTCAGTGTTATTGGGAATGGTTTTGGAGTACTGGTATGCGATTTCGACATTTAGTTTAAGTGAATCGATTTCGGATTGATGGTCTGAATAATTATCAGCGGCTTTGCTGATAAGGCTTAAGGCATCTGATTTAACAGAGACAGTTTTATCGAGGGCAGCCTGGTTGAATTCAGAGACCGGGGAGCAGCCAACGACTGAAAGGAACATGATTAGTAAAATGAAGCTAATTGATTTTATCATCTAAGACCTCCATGAATTTATTAGAATTGAATTGAGTTTGAGAAATTGATTTGAGAACACGAATGATTCTTTTTTTAATATTATAGACATCTGATTCGGAGAGACCGAGATTTAAAGCTATCTCACGGGGGGAATGACCTTTAGCCATTTCATCGAAGACACAGAATTCTTCCTCTGAATCTTTAAAGAATTCGTAAGCAGCATTTATAAATCCCACAGCATCGATTGATTCATCCTGAAGGGCATCTTCGAAGGGGTCGATAATTAATTCTTTAGCAGTCTCCCCTTCTATTTCATTTCCGTCGATATCTTCAGAAACAAAATCCAAATCCTGCAGGGGAATGGGAATAAACTTCTGTTCTTTTTTGTTGAGGTTAGATATTTCCGATCTAATGCGCAGGTAGAGGAAATCCAAGATAGGATAGTGAAAGGATACATAAACAAATACGGGTTTAATGCAGTTGAATTTGCATTTAAGGAGGGGGTGAAGTATAATAAAATGAGTCTTGCTTACGTAGATGCTATATGTAGAAAGCGAAAGGAGAAGGCAGACATGGTGGAATACAGGAACCGTGACAAGGTAAAATTACATGAGGCAATACTAAAGGCAGATGAGCAAAGGAAGACTGGGAAATGTTTGAAGCTGGTGAGGGAGGTCTATGGGTGAGGGGGGAGATATTCTTCAACAGCCTGATTTGTTGAATATCGATACTTCAATTGGTATATTTAGATATAATTATTGCGCGATAAACTAATTAAAAAGTGATAATTTCCAGATGAAAGAAACTTTAGAGCTTATAAATAGTCTAATAGATGAAGGTATAATATTGAAATATGCAATTGGGGGAGGAATTGCCTGCCTTTACTATATTGAGCCTACAAGTACATTTGATTTAGACATATTTGTTATTTTAGCTGTAGAAGAAAATATTCTAAATCCTTTAAAACCATTTTATGAATGGGCAGAGAAAAAGAGATTTAAGTTTAAAGATGAACATATAATTCTTAACACTATCCCCGTACAGTTTTTACCAGTTTATAATGATTTGGTAAAAGAAGGTGTGGAAAATTCAAGGAAAGTTAAAATTCAAGACACTGATACTTTTATTTTAAGCCCGGAATATCTTATTGCGATAATGTTGCAGACTAATAGAGCAAAAGATAAGATAAGATCTTTGCAACTTTATGAAGAAACCCCATTAGATAAAATATTATTAGATAACATTTTGAAAAAATATAATTTAACTGATAGATTGAATAATATCATAAATTTGAATAAGTAAGAATGGAAAACAAAGCGATAAATAAACTATTCGAACAGAAAATAATATATCATAAAAATATTGTTAACATTAGTTTCGATGAAAAGCTAAAGTGTTTAATTGAATTGCAAAAACTAGACCTTGAGATGAAAAAATCTACAAATAGAGAAATTAAATCATTCGAAGTTGTTTGGAATCTTAAATAGTTGTTAACCTTTCAATCTGAATCCATTTGGGAGATGATTTTCATGGTTTCGAGGCTGACGGTGGTTATTTTGCTGAGCAGCCGGATTACTTCTTCTTTATAATCGGCAAAATGATAGCAATTGAATTTTTCTGCGATGGTGGGGTCTTTGGGTTTCTTTTCTTTGTACTGGTCTAATATCCATTCAAGTGCGGAACGGTTACCAAGTTTGTACAATAGTCCTTGATAAAACCGGCACCCTCATTTTAGGAAAACCGAAAATAGTTGATACTCTGCAAGATTATTCAAAAGGTAAATAAAGGTGGTATAACGAAATATATTTTATGTAGCTATTTCCATAAAAGCAATAATTACTATGATTTTTGCCAGATGATTATAAGAATTGTCTTAAACTGAGACTAGAATAATTCTATCTGAGATGGAAATCCTTTTTGGTCTTTTTATTTGGGATTGATGCGAAATAAATTGAAGTATCATTTTTAGAACTATAATTTAGTTCAACTTCATGTGTCCATGAATCAGGGCGATTTATTTCTGTAGCCCCACATTTAGGACAGTAATTTCTTGGTTTCTTGTGAATATAATCTTCAACACAATCACAATCCCAGAATTCGGGATT
>JARLHD010000560.1 GCA_031292435.1 Ignavibacteriaceae bacterium | reverse complement strand
GCACCATATATTGTTGAAATATATGGATTTGAGGTTATCGGACATGAACCTGATTTACAACCGATGAAACGGTAGTAACCAAAACCAAGCAATCCACCACCTATTACAAATAAAATCATACGGAAGGTTATCAGCGCAAAAATCTGCATATATTTTATAATTTAATTAATTATTTATAATTAGATGCTGTCTGGATAGGAAGGATTCAAAAATTCTTAGACTGCAAATAAGGTTAATGATGAAATAATTAACCAAAGAATAATACCAAGTGCGAAAGGTTTATAACCTACAGTTTTTAGAGTTTGTAGTGTAATATTAGAGCCAATAAGAAAGAGGGTGATAACCAAACCCTGACGTGACACCTGAAAGATGAACAGAAAGATATCATGAAGATTTAACAAGTAGGTGTTACATAGCATAGCACCAAAGAAGGCGAATATAAAATATGGAATCTTTATTTTCTTAACTTCAGATTTAAAGAAAAGACCGGAAACAAGAGATACCGGTATAATCCACAAAGCTCTTGTTAGCTTGACCGGAGTAGCTATGGCAAGTGCTTCCTTACCATAATGGGATGCTGCCCCGACTACTGAACTTGTATCATGAATGGCAATCGCAGCCCAAAGTCCAAAACGTGCCTGGGAAAGTCCGAGGAAATGACCAATTATGGGGAAAAGAATAAGAGCGACACTATTCAATACGAATACTACACCAAGAGCAACAGATGTATCTTCGCTGCGGGCTTCAATAACAGGGGCTACAGCAGCAATAGCACTTCCACCGCAGATTGCCGTTCCGGCAGAAATAAGATATGAAGTTTTCTTATCAACTTTAAATAATCGTGACAGTAAATAACCGATGAGAAATGTAATCACGATACCGACTATTGTATAGCCCAGCCCTTTTTTGCCTGCATTCAAGGCGACAGCAGTGTTCATTCCAAAACCAAGGCCGATTACTGATATCTGGAGAAGAATATGAGTTGCCTTTTGAGTAGTCTTAACAACCGGATTACCAAAAAGAACTGCATAAAGTACACCTGCGAGAAGAGCGACAGGAGCTGTTACCTGAGGGAATGCGCATGCAATCAGTAGAAGCACCAATAGTATTTTAGAATATTGTGGTTTGATCATGATAATTCGATATAAATATAAAGGTGCAAAGTTAAAGAGATCAGATAAATAATAAAAGTTGATTTTAACGGAATCTTTATAACAAAATATTCATCCAATTATTTTATAAATAACTATTATTAATAATAAATTGAAAAGAGCATTAATACTTGGCGGAGGATTTGCCGGGGTTCAAGCCGCGATAGAGTTACAAAAGAATAATAATTTTTGAATCGCCGGGTGAAAGAATGGGGTCTAAATCTTTGAAGATGATCGACTCAATGTTTAAGTCATATAAGATTGAAAAACGTTTTGGCAAAAAGATTAAGTCATTTGAACCGGGAGGGATTGTTTTTGAAGACGATTCAATATTATCATCTGATTTGACAATATTTATTCCTGCATCGGCAGGACATACAGTACTAAAAAATTCGGATATCCCACTTACAGAAGCGGGTTTTATAAAAATTGATGAGTCCTGTTTGGTGACAGGTACAGAAAATGTTTATGCAGCAGGTGATATTGCAGCAATTGAAGGCCCTGAATGGAAAGCCAAGCAGGGGCATATTGCCGAATTAATGGGAAAGCAGGCTGCGTATAATATTATCATGAAAGAATCCGGAAGCAGTAAGCGGAAAAGTTATAAAGAGCATATAAATATATTATGCATAATGGATACCGGGAATGGTGCAGCATTTGTCTTCAGAAATGGCAAGAGGGCTTTTGCGATTCCGATGCCATGGTTAGGACATTTGGTAAAACGGGGCTGGGGGCAATATGCACAGCTTACCAAAAGAGGAATTATCCCAAGATTTCCGGGATTATAATATAATGGATTGTACAAATTGCCAACCCAAAACCTGCCGGGTATCTGGAAGCTGCGGTATAGAAAAATTCAATAGCACAGAAGTAATTGAAGATTACCTGGAACCCAAGAATCAAATAATTCTTCTGGCAGCTGCATCTTTAGTTGATAATGGGAAAGCAGGAACTTTATCACGACTGCAGGAAACTATTTTATTTATTAAAAGGATGGACTATAAAAAAGTCGGTCTGGCATATTGTTATGGAATGGAAAAAGGTGCGAAGTTAATGAAGGAAAAGTTTAAAGCAGAGGGTATCAGATTAAGGACAGTATCCTGCACTGTCGGGGGAATCAATCAGGACAAAATAAACGCAAGCAGCTGCACCGAAAAAGTTTCATGTAATCCACTTGGACAAGCCAGGGAACTTAACGATGAAAAAGTAGATTTCGTAATCATCATGGGGATTTGTTTGGGACATGATATTTTACTTCAACGGAATCTGAAATCAGATTTTACAACATTTGTTGTAAAAGATAGAGTTTTTAATAATGCACCTCTCAAAGCAATAAGCTGAAATCATAAAATTTTATGTTTGTTTAGATTTTATATAATTTGGATTATGAACGTAGGTTCATTATCTTCTTGTATTAAATTTATTTTACTTTTATGTCAAGACCAGTCCGAAACCGTAAAATTTGCAATCCACCCCAAATGGCAGGATTTAAGCCTTTCGGGATGCCTATGTGCGAAATAAAGAGTGTAAAATTACAATACGATGAGTTTGAAAGTATCAAATTGGTAAGTTATGAAGACCTACCCCAAGATTTAGCTGCTCAAAAAATGGATATATCACGTCCAACTCTAACCAGAATATATAATAGTGCCTTAAAGAAAATAGCAAAAGCATTTGTAGAATGTTTAGCAATTGAAATAGAAGGAGGAAATGTTGAATTTGAAAAGGAATGGTTTAAATGCAATAAATGTTTCAAATTAATTGAGGGACTGGAAAATCATATTCAATGTAAAGATTGTAAGACATATGGAAATAAGGAACTAATAAAAATAAATCCAGATATGTTAGAGTAAGGTTCATAAAATCTAAATAAAAATAAATTTCAATAAGGAGTAAGTTAAAATGAAAATATGTGTCCCGGTTACAAGAGAAAATACGATCGATGATCATTTCGGTCATTGTGAGTTTTACAACGTTTTTACAGTTTCTGAAAAGGGAGAAATAACCGAAGTACAGACAATTGAATCAGAACAGGGGTGCGGCTGCAAATCAAATATAGCAAGCGTTTTAGCTGAAAATGGCGTTACGATAATGCTGGCTGGCGGTATAGGAGGCGGTGCAATTAATGTTTTGAATAATTCCGGGATAGATGTTGTCCGCGGCTGTTCGGGAAATCCGACTGAGATTGTTAAACAATTTATAGCGGGAAGCATAATTGATAACGGTATAAGCTGCCAGCAGCATGAAAGTCATCACGAAAATGGGCACGTATGTAACAACTAATAAAAGAAGATATTCAGTATGTTTTTATTTTTATTTTCTGTTTCGTGAAATATCTTTTAGTAATCCTTTTCTACAAACCAAATTTATTGAACATATAATATTTGGGGAAAACTATAATTAGTGTTAAAAGAACCGATTGTACCTTGTTTTTTCTCTTTCATCATAAGATTAGTAAAATTAAAATTTCTTAAACCTTAATCAGCATAGAATATTTCATTTTATTTGTAAGTTAAATCTCAGGTTGGTTCCTTTTCCTTCAGAATATCATACCATATAGTTACTATTTTTCTATTGCCCGATTAGTTTGAGATAAGCACAGATATGGGAGATAGTTGATATGCTGTAAAGATGAATTATTCCTTTAAGTAAACAGGTGCACGGGTCTCAGTTAGAAATTCTATTTTTACTTATTTTCTCTTTGCTTATTCCTGACAATGACATACCACATATAAATGCTAAGCAGAAGAGTTATGGATAATTGAAATGAAATTGGGGTAGTAATCAGGGGGGAATCCAACAGCCCAAAATTAATGCACAAATCTTTTATAAGATAATAAAATAATTTACTGCCGATTATACTTATAGCCGCCGATAAAAGAACATGGTAATTTTTCCTAGTTAACCAATAAAATAGAAATATATTGGCTGCTAATTCCATAGAAATTATTCCGGCTTTAAGAAAGACAGGGTGTGAAGTAATTAAAAATGAAACCAGAGGTAAGGTTATTCCAAGAACAATTGTATTTGTCCGATTTGTATGAACCATAGCTAAAATGAGCATCAATCTCATTGGATCTAAATAATACAATGGAAGTGCAAATAAATGAGACATTGCAGGTAAAAAATAGATGAATGAAATTCCTACCAAATCAAATATCATGCTTTTGCTGACTGTTTTAGTATTTGAATTCGGGGCTAAAAGTTCCATAAAATTTATTCCAGCATTTTTAATGGTTTAATATAACTTTTTAATAATTCTAAATAAACAATTAATATTGGTTGTAGATCAAACTATTCATTATTTTTATGTGAGTTAATTTTCCTTAAAGTAATAGAACCAATCAGGAAAGTAACGACTGTTATTATGGGAACGATGGAATCGTATGGGGAATGAGAAGGAATAGTACGGTTTGGGAAAGGAAATGAGGGGAATACAGTCTGAGTGATCACAATGTTATAGCAGTTAAACAAAATTGATTTTGGAGATAGAGAGGAAATGCGCACGATATGCGCATCAAATGCGTAAGTTTTGGTCTTCGAAACAAAATATTCTGTCAAAAAAAACGGAGTAATTATGGGCAGGCTAATTAAGAAAAGAGGCAAAACAACATTAAGCGGACCCGCTGGGAATGTTGATTTTTACACATTCGGAGGCATAACATATTTCAAGGCGCGCGCCAAAAGACATAAAAAGAGCAGATCAATATTGGCAGTAAGGGGAAGAAATAACTTTGCATCGGTGGTAAAATTTGCATCAGGCGTAATTAATTATCCGGGATTTAAAGAAATTTGGGATAGTTCATCATTGCAGGGAAGAAATGGATATCAGAAGATAATTAAGAATAATATGCCATTGGCAAGGGATGGTAATTTAACGATTAATAATTTTTTTACTCCTAAAGGGCACAAATTATTTATTCCGGATTTTATTATTGAGAAAGATGCGCTAAGGTTTGAATTTGATATTTATGGATTAATAAGACCTCCGCTTACTATGCACATATTTTTTTATTTGTATAACAAAAAAGACACAAAAAGCTTTGTTTTTACTTTTATCTATAAACCTATTTATATAACCCCTGACGATGTTGACATGCAGACCAAGAAAGGTGAATTGAAGTATAAGATAAACGAAAAATTAGATAAAGCTCAAATAACAAATCTTTCACTTTTTAAGGATGTAGTGGTACTTTTAGCGGTTACGGGTACTTCTACTATCCCAAACAGGAAAAGCTGGACAAATACTATAGGATTTGATATTCCGTTGGTATGATAAACTATTTCTAGTAATGCACTTGCGGACAGCCAAAATAGCTGTCCATAGTTCTATTCCCAGAATTATTACGATTTATTTAAAAGTTTATTTAATACAGTTGTAAAATCAGATTTTGGAACCAACCCAATATGGTTATCTTCAATGTTTCCATTATTAATTTATTAAACTGAGGGCTTATTACTAAAGTCGAAATATGCATCAAGATAAGAATAATCTTTTAATCCTTTTATGTTATGATGATATTCATTTGTCTTAGATGAATAGGAATAATCAAGAGACCAAGTTTTAGAATTGATGATTATGTCCTCGATTGCGGAGAGTATAAAATCGATCTCTTTATTGGTCATTGTAGGATGAAGAGAGAAACGCACCCATCCCGGTTTTTCAGAGAAATCCCCCTGGTTTATTTTATCTGATATTCTTTTAGACCGGGTTGGATCAACATG
>JARLHD010000559.1 GCA_031292435.1 Ignavibacteriaceae bacterium | reverse complement strand
TAACAGAGATTATGATAAACTATCCGGTGGTTCAATAATCGTAAGCCGTATAAAACTTATCTGCAATGATACAAAGCTCTGGTTAACCGAATTCATATCCTTTCAATATGAGAAAGGGAAGAGTGGTATTAATCCTAATATTCCCGCAATCATAGGTGTCCTAAATAGGCTAAGAGATAGTGGTATATATGATTTGGCAATATCCGAAGGTTTCATCCGTATTCAGAATTCCTCAAAAACAGAAACTATTACAATTATTCCTAAGGGTTGCCAACCCTTGGCAAGGGTTAAGGATAAGGATAATGATAGTAGTACTATTAATATTTCCTTATTTGAGTCTCGGCTCAAAACAGAACTTATCACTGAATACGGTCAGACTGCTTTCGATTATGCCGTCCGTGAAGCCGTAAAACATAACAAGAATAACCTTGCCTACATCGAAGGTATATGTAAAAAGCGTAAAGAAAAAGAATCAATAATGGCATCCCTTGAAGAATCCAGGCAAAAGAAACGCGAACAGTACAAAGACCTCACTCCCGAAGAACGTAAATCCTGGTCAAACCTGAAACTTTATGAATTAGCTTTCATTAAAAATCCGATGGTACCTCCTTCAGGAAAAACAGGATCAGGTTAGATCAATCGTCAAAATAATTTTTTAGATATAGACATGTAGTGCCATTATAAATATTTAACAATTTTGTCATGAATTAATTGTTTTAATGTCAAGATGTCGTTTCTCCTTAATCTATAATCGAAAAAGGGTGATAATAAAATATTTTCAGACGGAAACATTCTTAATCCTGAATCTGGGAGATCTATAAATTTAGAGTGTCCTAAATTGAATAAATGGATAAATTCATCCCAATATAAAGCGCCAAAACAAATTGTTAAATAAGGTTTTACTTCTACCCATTTATTATGAATAATTGGATAACGAAATGAATGAACATCTGACAAATATTTAAAATAATCATCTTTACTATATTCAAATATGTCCTTATATCTTTCTGGCCAGCTGAATCTATTTATAGATTTAGGTAGTGGAAACAACTCTGTTAAAAAAAAGTAGGAATATTCCTTACTAAACATTTTTTTGAGGTATTCCTTTTCATTAAGTTTATGTTTAATAGAAAAATTGTCCCATAATAATTTTTCAATAATACTCCACACCGAGTTTTTTCCAGCAACTTCATTAATATATAGAGTTTCTTCTCTGCATTCAGATAATCGTTCATTTAAATTTACTTCTGTGATAGATTCACCGCTATCTTCAATTCCGACAAACCAAAGTTTACTTTTTATATCCCCATAACCCAAAAATTTGGAGAAAGTTATAAAGTTTTCATTTAATGGAAATTCCATTTCAATTGTCCTTTCTGAATTGAAAATGATTTGTTATGAGATCATTATTATTATGATAATTAGAATCTATTAGAATGATTGTATAAAAAAAATTTCTAATAATATCCTATTGCAATTGTCTTTATCTAATTTTTAAATATTCTAAAAATATACATTTCCATACAATATTTATAATATATATTGTCAATTTTATATTTACATTTGCTATGTTATTAATGCGGAATTTAATGAAAAGAAATTCAAGTCATGGCAGAAATATTTTTGTCAAACCTAGAAAATGAGCTATTTTAGTCGTAAAATATTCATAACATTTTAACTAATCAATAATAAATTAGATTGAAACATAAAGATACATCTATTCCCGTTAGAGACATTGAGACCCTAAAGAATAAGGTTATCCAAGGCGATTGTTTGGACGTAATGCCGAGTATTCCTGATAAGAGTATTGATATGATACTTTGTGATTTACCATATGGTACAACTCAAAATAAATGGGATTCTGTTATTGACCTTCATGAACTTTGGAATGAATATGAAAGGATTATTAAAGATAATGGTGCAATAGTCCTAACCTCTCAAGGGGTCTTTACTGCTAAATTAATTTTAAGTAATGTAAAATTATTTAAGTATAAAATTGTATGGATAAAATCAAAACCAACTAATTTTCTGAATGCTAAAATCCAACCATTGCGTAAGCATGAAGATATTTGTGTGTTTTATAAAAAACAGCCCTCTTATAATCCTCAAATGACAATGAAAGCGCCCTACGATAAGGGATTTAGGAAAGACCAGTTTACTGGAAGCTATGGTGATTTTAAGCCTCGTCATGTTCAAAGCAATGGGGAAAGGTACCCATTAGATGTAATACCCTTCGATGATCAGACAGTTGACGATTTTGTTTATGTTAAAACAGCTGAATCTGAAGGAAAGGTTTATCATCCAACTCAGAAGCCAATCGAATTAGGGAGTTATCTTATAAAAACATTCTCAAATCCAGGAGATATAGTACTAGATAATGCTTGTGGTAGCGGCAGTTTTTTACTTTCAGCTATTCTTGAAAATAGAAATTTTATTGGTATTGAAAAAAATGAGGATGTATTACTCCACAAGGTACACCAAATTGATTATATCAAACTATGCACAAATAGAATAACTGAAATACTTAAGAAAAAAGAAATAGAAGAACATACGTTATCTCTTTTTAAAGACCCCATAATTAAATATCACACCATCAATTATCGTAAAAACAAAATAAAAAAAGATGCTAAATGAAAGAGCCTGGTCTGGTCAAATAATTAGCTGGATCAAAGAATCAATTAACAATGGCACAAGCATTTTTCAGGATGCCACAAATGATGAGGGAATAAAGGTTGAATCTGGAAGTACTAAATTTCCAGATGTATTACTTTTCTTAGATAAAATAGCTGGGATTGTCTTTAATGGCTGGGAATTGAAATATCCTGATACTGCAGTAGATGATAGAGAAATGTTAGTAAATGCTCTTGAAAAAGCAAAACAATTAAGATCAAATTCTTTTGTGACCTGGAATGGTAGTTCTGCTATAATTTGGTTAATCAATGATGAAAATTATAATATTGCTTCTTTATCCAAACTCAAAATTTATCCTAAGGAAGAAGGTATCAGCTCAAGAAATGATCTGGCAGATAGACAAAATTATAATCAGCATGAACCAAAATTAAGGGCAAGGTTGGCTGAAATATTACACGACCTAGAACAGCTTTATCGTGTCGGCAAAATTCGTGAAGCACTTAACATTTCTTCTAACATTGTCGGAGCTATTGCGAATGTTGCCGAACAAATAATTCCATTACTGCGAAATGCACTTTTCGATAAAATAAATGATGACGAAACATTCCAAAACCAGTTTGGTGTCTGGAAGATTCTGGAGAGTTCAACACTCAAAATTCTATCTTCCTCATCACATAGAGTGGAAAGAATTGATCCAATAATGGTGTTAGCAAAGTTCACTTATTATAAACTTATCGGCAAAATTCTATTTTATAAAACCTTATCAGAAAATCTTTCGGATAGAGTTACCCCATTGAATTTAATTCAAAATACTCCTGTTAAACAACAATTGGAGGCCTTTTTTCAACAGGCGAAGCAAATTGATTATCAAGCAGTGTTTGATCGGGACTTTACGGATGAACTTGATTTTGACGCAAACATTGATAGATTGTTATATGCCTTATTGAATGTTTTTTCCGAGATTGATTTTCGCTACTTACCCAATGAAGTAATTGGTTTCATACTTGAAAACCTTGTCCCCAAAAATGAAAAGCGAAAATTTGGTCAATATTTCACATCCGAAACGCTAGCATATTTGGTTTCAATGTCTGCATTACGAACTAGAGACACTATTGTGTTTGACCCAACCTCAGGCTCCGGTACATTTCTAACAGCATTTTATAATATTCTAAAGTATCGTGGTATCGCTAACCACCAACAATTACTAAATCAAGTTTGGGGGAATGACATTTCACACTTTCCTGCCGTCCTATCTGTAATAAATCTTTATAAGCAGGATTTAGTTGAGCAAAATAATTTTCCAAGAGTTACAAGACACGATTACTTCCAACTTTCTCCTGGCCAGGAAATGATTTACCCTGACCCTGTTAACGAGCGTAGTTTTATAAATGTGGCTCTACCACAATTTAATGCAATTATCAGTAATTTCCCCTTTATCCAACAAGAAGATATTCCAAATAAATATCTTTCTGATAAATTCAGACAAGAATTTCAAAGAAATCAATTAGCTTTTGTTAATGGTAGACAATTTAAAATCAATGAACGATCAGATTATTTTACATACTGTTTTTATAATTCTTTAAAATTTCTCAATACAAATGGCTACATTGCAGCAATTACTTCTAATGCATGGCTAGGGAAAAATTACGGAATACAATTCAAGAGATTTTTAATTGATAATTTTTCTATACGTTATATCTTTCGCAGTAATGCAGAACATTGGTTTAGGGATTCTAAGGTGAGTACTATCTTTACAACAGTTCAACGAACGATAGATGATAGTCCCACTCGTTTCGTTACTTTAAACATCAAATTGGAAGATTATTTTACGGATGAAACGAAAAACCAACACATTTCTATGATGGAAGAGTTGTATAATGAAATTAATTATTGTGAACTCCCAACCAATAATAATTGGACAAGAGATGCACAATTTACAAGTGTATTTCATAAAAATGACGGGAAAATTTCTGTCTCTATAGTCGAAAGAGCATACCTTGAGCAGCAAATTATTTCTCAAGAAAATTGGGCAATCAATTTTCTTGCTCAAGATCCACTTCAACAGTTTCGGGCTAACCTGATAAATCCTTTTCCCACTATTTTGGATGCTGGTAGGGGAACTAGAACTGGATGGGATTCGATGCATATATTGAAGCAAGAAGATGCAGATCAAAATGGTATAGATAATGAATTCCTGCTCCCAGTTTTGAAAACAAGTCAGGATTTATCAAGTATTCACTACAATTCCACAAATGATTCATTTCTTTTTGTTTGTAATAGACCGCTTGACGAAATACAACATAATTTTCCTAATACATTCCGATGGATACAACGATGGTCTAATGAAACTAATAATACAGGCGTTCCTTTGCCAAATGTCCTTCAAAACCGTCATCCTTATTGGTATTCTTTGAATCCTGAAGAACCCGCCAACATTTTTATATCAATAAATCCTAACGATAAGTTATTCTTTGCCTATTGTGACGAAAGTATTTACTTAAATCAAAGGTTGGTAGCAATTAGGGTCCCTAGTGAACAAGTTAATATTGTGGCAGCCATACTTAACTCAATCGTAAGTTTGCTGTTTGTTGAGCTTAATGGTGTTTCGCGCAATTTGGGAGTTTTGGATTTGAATGCTGATTTTTTCCAATCAAAAATGCGAATTTTGAATCCTGCTTTGTTGTCCGATGAAGCAAAAGAAAGGATCATAACTGCATTTAATACTTTAGCAATTAGGAATGTTCAAAATTATGATATCGAATATCAGCAAGTAGACAGAATTCAGTTTGACAATACAGTTTTACATGAGTTTGGGTATGAAATAAATATTCTTCCAAGGTTATATGATATATTGACTCAATCCATTCGAGATAGAATTGAAATGAAGGATCGATGATATATCTGATGAACAATTTAATGAAGCTTTGGAAAACTATTATGGTTCTTGTTATAAATTGAATTTAGAGGAAGAAAAAATATGAGATACTTAACAAAATCAAAATTTAAATTGGCTTTAGAGTGTCCAACAAAACTTTATTATACTGGGAAAAAAGAGTATGTAAACAAAAATTTAGAAGATGAATTTCTGTTAAATCTTGCCAAGGGTGGATTTCAAGTAGGGGAGTTAGCTAAATTATACTTTCCAGGTGGTCATAATATTGATACTTTGGATCATGAAGCTGCCTTGGAATTAACAAAAGAATTGTTAAAAAATGAAAATGTAATTATTTATGAGGCTGCTTTTCAATTTAATAATCTATTTGTCCGCACTGATATATTAATTAAAAAAGGAAATAATCTAGATATAATAGAAGTTAAAGCTAAGTCCTATGATCCTAATGTAGATTTTCTAAATGCTAAAGGGTTTGTTGTTTCCAAATGGAGTTCATATCTATACGATATTGCGTTTCAGACTTATGTTATAAACAAAGCTTTACCGGGAACAAAAACCTCTTCTTTTCTAATGTTAGCGGATAAAACAAAATACACTTCGGTTGATGAATTAAATCAAAAGTTTTACTTAAAGCAGGAGAATGGAAGAACAAAAGTTGAACTTATAGGAGATTGTTCAATGGGAGCTTTGGGTGATCAAATACTTGGTCAGGTTCCTGTAAATGATATTATGGAAAAAATATTTTCTTCAACAGACAATAAGGAAATAAAAAAAGAAAGCTTTGAGCAACTGGTGAATCGATTTGCGGAGAATTATGAAGAAGATAAAATAATATATGATAAATTAAGCGGGAAATGTAAAAAATGTGAGTTTTATTCAGATGTCCTTCAGGATAACCCTCCAATGAAGTCAGGATTTCATGAGTGTTGGATGAATTTAGCTTCATTTAGTGAAAAAGATTTTAATAAACCAATGATACTTGATATCTGGGACTTTAGGCAAACAGATAAGTTTATTGATGCAGATAAATTTTTTCAAGAAAATATTGTGGAAAAAGACTTAAATCCCAAATCAACTGATAAATCAGGATTATCACGCACCGATAGACAATGGCTTCAAATTCAAAAATCTGTTAAAAATGAAATGGACCCCTTTATTGATATAGATGGTCTTAAAGAAGAAATGAGTAAATGGGATTATCCCTTGCATTTTATTGATTTTGAAACGTCTGCAGTTGCCATACCTTTTAATAAGGGAAGACGGCCCTATGAGCAAATAGCATTTCAATATTCCCATCACACTGTAACAGATGTTGGTAGAATTGAGCATGCTGGTCAGTGGTTAAATACAAAGCAAGGATTCTTTCCCAACTTTGATTTCCTAAGAGAATTAAAAAAAGAGTTGGAAAATGATCTTGGCACTATTTTCAGGTATGCAGCTCATGAAAATAGTATTTTGAATGCAATTTATAAACAGTTACAATTATCAAACGAACCAGATAAAGATAGCTTATGTGCTTGGATCAAAACAATTACTAAATCTACTGGCAAATCAGAGGAAGAATGGGAAGGGAAGAGGAATATGGTGGATATGTTTGAATTAGTAAAAAGGTTTTACTATCATATCAGTATGAAGGGCTCAAATTCAATCAAAGATGTATTACCTGCCATTTTAAATACGAGTATTTTCTTACAAAACAAATATTCTAAACCAATTTATGGTAAAGATATAATTAGTAAGAACTATACTGATCAAATTTGGGTTACATTTGATGAAAAAGGTAAAGTGGAGAACCCATACAAGAAGCTTCCGCCCATCTTTCAAGGAATCGATGGTGCCAGTCTTGATGGAATATTTGAGGATGATGAAATGGGAATAAGTGAGGGAGGTGCTGCTATGGCAGCTTATGCTAAACTGCAATTTACTCAAATCAATCCTACTGAAAAAATGGCTATAGAAAACGCTCTTCTTCGATATTGTGAACTCGATACTTTTGCAATGGTAATGATTTATGAAGCCTGGAAAAACTGGGTGGAGAATTAATTATGGGAATAACAAAACAGCAGGGTGAGCGATTCTATGTCATAGACAGTGAATTATGTAAAAAACCATTTGTTAAAACGGCAGATCTTAAAGTATTAATTGACAAAACTCTTGATATATCTGTTACACAGAAAACAATACAAAATGATCTGAAGTTGATGCAGTTGGACCCTCCAAGGGGTTTTTCAGCTCCTATTGAAAAAAATGCAAAACATAAAGCTTATTACTATTCTGATAAAAATTTTACCAT
The DNA here is from genome assembly GCA_031292435.1 of Ignavibacteriaceae bacterium. Lineage (GTDB taxonomy): Bacteria > Bacteroidota > Ignavibacteria > Ignavibacteriales > Ignavibacteriaceae > Fen-1301. Next base: position 7,207 of record JARLHD010000559.1, on the reverse strand, counting down.
TCAGAACTTTGGATTAAAACAAGAAGATGTTCAGGCATTATTGTTTTATGAGCGTACTTTGTATCAGTTGAAGTCCATAAAGCTTTTTGAGGATGTTTTAAAAGCAATTGAGAAAATAGTTGATAGAATTATTATTGGAAAAGAAATAAAAAAAATGATTGCTGATCGTACATTACTACAAACTGAAAAAGCGCCAATAATCAAAGGTCATGAATTTATTGAACCAATCATAAAAGCCATAGTCGAGAATCAAAAAATTATATTTACTTATTCAAAATTTGATGGAGCAGATCCAAAGCGCAGAGAACTATCTCCATTATTATTGAAAGAAGATAAACATTTTTGGTATGTTTTAGGCTTATTAGATAACAATGATGCTCTTACGACATTTGCATTAGATAGGATGAGCGATTTATATGTAACTAATTCGTATTTCACTCCCCCTCCTTTTGATACTGAAAAATATTTCAAGTATTCAATGGGAATTACTGTGCCCGAAGGTGATCCAGTAAATATTGTCTTATCCTTTGAACCACTCCAGGGCAAATATCTTAAAGCCCTTCCTATTCATGAAACTCAAAAAATAATTAAAGATAATTCTAAAGAATTTAGAATTTTAATACGAATTAAACCTACCTATGAATTTTATTCCAAAATCCTTAGCTATGGTAATTATGTAAAAGTCATTTCACCTTCGCGAATAAAGGCAGAAATTAAAAAACGCCTTTATGCTGCTGTTAAATTGTATAAATAGCCAAAATATTATTTAAAATTTATTTAGATGGGGAACTTCCATTTCGCCATCCAACCCTACATTTATCTTAGAAAGTTATTTTTTAGAATAAAATAATCAGTAAGGAATAAATGATGAAGGATAAAACCTTTCGGATATTGGCATTAGATGGTGGTGGAATTAAAGGTATTTATACAGCGAAAGTTTTAAATGAACTTGAAAAACGCTATGGTAATATATTAGATAACTTCGATCTCATTTGTGGTACTTCTACCGGTGCGATTATTGCATTGGGCTTATCTAATGGCAAAAGTGCTAAAGAAATATTAGATTTTTATATAACCTATGGTCCTAAGATATTCCCATCAAATAATTTTATTGTTAGAAAATTATATGGATTAAAACAGTTATTCCTATCAAATAAATATTCTAATGCATCACTACAAGAGGGATTAGAGAAATTATTACATAATTCTCTTATAAAAGATGCAAAATGTAATTTATGCATCCCGGTTGTAAACTTAATTGATTCACAGGGAATGGTGATTAAAACACCCCATGATCCTAGTCTATGTAGGGATGGTGATTTGCGAATGGTTGATGTTGGGCTTGCAACATCAGCAGCACCCACCTTCTTCCCTTCATACAGTATCCCTAATATTTCCAATGGATTAGTTGATGGGGGGCTTTGGGCTAACAATCCTGCATTTGTGGGAGCTGTTGAAGCAGTGAGCTATTTTGTAGGACAAAACAAACCTTATGAAAAATTCAGTATCCTGTCTTTAAGTTCTATCTCATATAACAAGGAATGGTATCCTCGCAATCATAAATCAGCTTCACTGATTAACTGGTCTACTAGACTCTTTCCATTAACTATTTCTGTTCAAAGCAAAGCAATGGATAATCTATTAAAAATTGCTTTCTCTAAAGGATTATTCCCGATGGGGGATTATATCCGGATTGAAGAACCATATATAAACCCTAATCAGCTAAAATATATTGATCTTGATAATGCATCAGATGCTTCAATTGGGGTATTAACAGATTTAGCAAATTGCACAGTAAATAAATGGTTACATAAAGAAGAAATAAGAAATTTTTTTAATAAACCAATAGGATAAACGATGGCAAATTTAGATAGCTCATTTTTGAATTTTTGTGAAAAAGTTAGACTAACTAAAAGCAAGAAGGAAAATCTCATTGTTTCTAGAGAAGCAAATAGAGACAGAATCAAGAAACATTTTAAAGAAATTCTTAAAGAAGAAGGTCCGGATTTCTTTCAACAGGGATCATTTTCATTTAAGACTACGGTAAATCCAATAGATTGTGAATATGATGTGGATGATGGAGTATATCTCAATAATCTTGATGATGACTTTATAGATAAAACATTACCTAAAACAGCCCACTCCTGGATTATAGATGCAGTGAAAGATGCCACCAATGCCAGGGTTATTGATAAGCCAAATTGTATCAGGGTAGTTTATGCTAAAGATTATCATCTTGACCTTCCAATTTATGGGAAAAAAGATGATAAATTTTATGTTGCTAACATCAAATCAAATAAATGGATAGAAAATGATCCAAAGGGGTTTAATGATTGGTTTTATGCGAAATTATCAATCCATTCCGAGCAAATGAGGAGAAATATAATAAATCTAAAAGCTTGGGCTGATTTTAATTCTTTTAATAATATAACTGGTATTCTCATTATTGTATTAGTATGTGAAAATCATTTATCTATTCTTGATAGGGATGACAAAAGCATCAATGAAACTGTTAAAGCTATTTCAAATTATCTTAAGATTTATAGAAGTGTTATTATGCCTGTTCAGCCCTTTGATAACCTTTTAGGAAAATTATCTGATAATGATATCAATAATATCATCACATCCTTTGAAAATTTTTCAAACATAGCTCAGAAGGCAATTGATGAATCTGATTCAGAAAAGGCTGGTGATTATTGGATAAAATTGCTAGGTGATAGATTTAAGATAATTAAGGAAAATATTAATAAAAATATTCAAGAAAAATCAATTAGCCCAATTTTTCTGAATAATCCATCCAAACCTTGGGGATTATAATTGAAATGGTATAAAAAGAATCCGGGTTTTTTTATAGAGGAAATGAAGGTTATTCGTGAAAATTATCCGAACCTTCATTATAGAATAAAAGAAGAAATAGTGTTTTTATCCGGTGAATTAGAATTTAATGCAACCTATAATAATATAAATATTCAAGATAAATATTCAATTAAAATAGTATTCCCGGATGATTATCCTAATACCTTTCCATCCGTAATAGAAACTGGAAATAGAATACCAAAAAATTATCACAAGTTAATTGGTGATAGATTATGTTTGGGAACTCCAATGGAAGTTAGTTGCTTTTTTAATAAAGCCAAATCGATTAAACCCCTTATCGATATTTTGGTTATTGGGTATTTATACAGATATAGCTATTTGGAAAAATATAAAGAAGAACCATTTGCTGAAAGATCCCATGGAGTTAAAGGCAAGTTAGAATTTTATTCCGAGGTGCTAGGGACATCAGATGTTCCTGTAATAATTAAATATCTAAAAATAATTTTTAGACCCAAATTTGGTGGCCATCTGTTATGTCCCTGTGGTAGTGGAAAACAAATTAGAAATTGTCATCAAAAAAATATTTCAGAGCTTTCAAACATTTCAAAAGCAATTATAAGTGATGACTTAGAACAATTATTAAAATTACAACGGAGTTTTAAATTATGAAGGTTGCTTACCAAGACAAAAGAAAAATATATGATCGGACAACTGGCTATTGTCATATATGTCGGAAAAAATTATCTTTTGGGAATTATGGTCTTATTGGTCAAAAAGGAGCTTGGGAAATTGAACATTCAAATCCTAAATCCCTAGGAGGTTCAGATCGATTTCATAACCTCTATGCTTCTTGCATTTCATGTAATAGAAGAAAAAACAACAAATCCACTCTAAGTGTCCGACGTGAACATGGTTTATCAAGAGCACCGCTTTCTAATATTAAAAGAAAAGAAGTTAAGAAGGTTAACTCTATTGCCGGAGCAATTATTGGTGGAGTAGTAGGTTCGGTTATGGGACCATGGGGTGCAATTGTCTGTTCTTCCATTGGGGCCAAAATGGGCTATGATCGGAATCCTGACATATATTAAATTTAGCAGTTTTGTATCTTTCAAGATTAAAATGTCAATTTTAAATGTTCTATTCAAAATCGGTCTGATTTTTCCCTTTAACAAATACAAATATTAGGAATACTCATGAAATTTAATTTTTTCCGTATGCGTTTTGAAAATGAACTTAAAATGCTTGGAAATTATCAAGATACAATGGAAGTCCAATTGGTCGAAGCTCAGAAAAGCGAACTACGCTTAGTAGAAGAAAGAATAAAAGCGTTAGAAGCTGGAGAAGAAGAAGCTATGATTCTGGAAGAACATGAGTATATATATGGTGTAATATTTCCACGATCTTTAAGATATTCTTTTATCGTTTTGCTTTTTCTCAATTTGGAGAGCTTGCTCAATGAATTCTGTAATGCGGTGCAAAAGAAAAATAATGTTGCTCTCCGATGTAATGAAATTCGGGGAGAATCAGTTGAAAGAAGTAAAATATATTTACACAAGCTCGCAAAGGTTAATTTAATTGATCTGGCCTTTTGGAATAGTATAGAAGATTTCTCCAAAGTTCGTAATTGCATCGTTCATACTTTAGGCAAGGTTGATCAGTCAAGAGACAAGTTACGCTTACAAGACATCTCAAAACAGGGAACTGGTCTTACAATTGGCAATGCTGGTTCTGAAGAAGGCTTTATTATATTGTCAAATGATTATTGTAAAAAAATAATTGTTGATGTTGAATCCCTTTTTAGGGAATTATTTGATAAAGCAGGATATGGCCCCTCTTTTAGTTTGTAAACAGATTTATTGACTATTACATCCAATTTTAGAGCTAATAAGCTGCCTGTCATCTCTTCCTCTCCTTCTTCTCTCCTTATGCAATCGAAGACCGCCGGATTTATAAAATAAAGAAGCCGGACCGAGGGTATAGTCCGGCTTATCTATATTCTTAAAAATCTTCAGTAACGTTACTATAAATTCGCCCTCAAAAATAGTAACGTTACTGTACCTTGATGCAAAAACCTTATTTTTACGCTCTTTTTGAAGAATCAATTCCTCTCCACATCTGGGTTCACAAATCGGATCATCGTATTCTTTGTGTCCCCTAGGTATATCAACAGATAATCCTCATTCACCCTGCTATACTCATCATCTATCGCATAACTATATATCACCGACAATACCTTCGCTATGAATGCGTCTGTCATCTCTTGCTCTCCCTCCTCTCTCCTTATGCAGTCGAAAACAACCGGACTTACTTTTACCATATCCTTTCCCGATAGATATTTTGATCTGTGCGAATAGAATGGAATGAGACATAGTTAGTATGAAATACATCTAAAGATATTTATTTATAATACCTAATTTTATTTAGGATTTAGAAACATTTCCTGAATTTCAGGGATGTGGGTTTATGGCTAAAAGAATTAAAATTCTTAATATCAAAAATATTTTCTAGCGGAAAATGACTCCAAATGTGCTCAAATATCAAAAAATGAGGAATAATATTAACAATCACGAAAATCAACCTATAGGTTGATTTTATGGAAATTGTTCGTATATTTGACATTCATAATCAAGGATTGTTCTCAATAGAGTATAATAATGAACCGACAAATGAATTTGATCGATTATTTGCTTTATGGAACGATATCGAATATTTGGAAGAGTTTTTCCATACACATCAAAAAGATTTATCAAACAGCAGTTTTTATGGCCCTATCTCTGTCGAGGAAGCGATATCACGAACTATGGAAGATAGGAAAGAATTTCAAAAGCGAATTTTTGAGATTGCTAGCAATGATCCCCAAAAACCAAAACATCTTGATGACTACTTTCAACCTCTTAATAATATTTCTTATAAATCTGATGATCTGGAAGAATACAAAGCTTATGGTACTCTGATTGATAACTGGATACGGGTATACGCTATTAAGGTAGAAGCTAATTTCTATGTTATTTCAGGTGGCGCAATTAAATTAACAAAAAGTATGAAGGATAGAGCTCATACACAAAAAGAATTGGAAAAATTAACTACTTGTCGGGACTTGCTCCGTTCTCTTGGTATTTACGATAAAGAAGGGCTTAAACAATAAAAAATAATATTATTATATAAAAAATGTCAACTATAAAAGAAAAATTAAATAAGGTTGTTTCTAAAAAATCTGATTGGCTTGAAAAAGCTGAATGGGAAATAGCAAATGAAGATTGGTTGAATAAATCAGCTAGGATTGCAATTAAAATATTAAGAACAATCAGAGCTAAAGATATTACACAATTACAACTTGCTGAAATGTTGAACGTTTCACCACAACAGATTAGTAAAATTGTAAAAGGTCAGGAGAATTTAACTCTTGAAACAATAGCAAAGCTGGAAAAAGCATTAGAGATTAATTTGATAGACATTTCAACTATGCAAACTACGGTTCAATTAGATCCTCTTTTGTATCCCGCGATGATTAATAAATATACTCGAACTTTAGTTGTCTGTGAAAATTTTAACGTTCCGTTAGATGATAGTCATGCTTGTCCCGAAGAAACAAAAACTTCTTATTTAAGATTGGTATCCTGATGGCTAAAGATAAACCGATTAGTTTTAGTTTGAAAAAAATTACAATTGAACAATTTGCATTTTTAGGTGAACCACCTAAAATTGAAGGGAAAATCAATATTGCTACTGACATTAGATTCGGTTATGATAAGGGAAATAAAGTTATAGGTGCATTTTCTAAATTTAGATTCGATTCGGACAAGGAACCCTTTTTAATAATTGAAGTAGGATGTCATTTTCAAATATCTGCTGAAGATTGGGAATCATTTAAAAATGAAACGAATAATACTATCGTACTCCCCAAAGGATTCGCTGCACATCTTTTTATGCTTACAATTGGAACTGCTCGGGGAGTATTACATGCCAAAATAGAAAATACTCCATATAATAATTATTCTATTCCACTATTAAACGTTTCGAAAATGATTGAGTCAGATGTAATATTGAGCTAGTTGTTTTCTCCCTTCATAAAATGATCTGACGCTTTAATTTTTTTATTAATAAAGCCGGACCTGCAAATCAGTCCGGCTTATATTAAAAGAACTGGCTTCAATTCCTCTCAGCTTCCTGGTAACCAAAACGGATCATCTTTTTCTTGGAGTTTCCCATTCGTATCAGGCAATAATCCTTTTTCCCCTCGGTATTATCGGCTATCATCTTGTAATTATATATTACCGACAATACCTCCACTATGAATGCGTCCGTCATCCCTTCCTCTCCTTCTTCTTTCCTTATGCAGTCGAAGACCGCCGGACCTATTATTACTATCTCCTTGTCTGATAGATATTTT
>JARLHD010000558.1 GCA_031292435.1 Ignavibacteriaceae bacterium | reverse complement strand
GTAAATGGGAACCCTTTTTCAATAAAGCTATTTCTCGTCTTGAAGGCTTAAAGAGTAAGAAGCGGAGTTAAATCTGTTTTTAGCCAAAGCAATTCTTATATAAGCATATCCGGCATCCCTCGGAAGCCGCTCCCTTAATTCCCTTATATCCGTAAATCCCTTTTTTATTTCACTCATTATCGTTTCCCACATCTTCCCATCAAATAATTTTGCAATATCTACTGTCGGCTCATACTCAATTATGGTTTCTATCTGCATGGAAATTACAGCATCAGACATCTTCCTCAATGATGCAATCGCACTTAAGGAATACCCCTTTATTAACAGGTTATATGTCTCTTTTATACTGGCTGGAATTTCTCTTCTAGGTGCGCTTTGTACAACTACTTTCTCTTTTCTTAATGAGTTAATAATCTCAAGAAAATCCTTCCCGGTTTTATTAAACATCCTCTGTGTAAATCCCTTAATTCTTAATATTTCCTCTGTCGTCTCCGGCTTTTCTTTGGCAATCGTTCTCAGTATTTCGTCTGGACAAATTAAATAGCCGCTCTGTAAAAACTTCTTGGATATCCTCCCCCTCGCCTCCCTCAGTAAATTAAACAGTTCAAGATTATTTTCATAGGGAACCGGCTCTTCTATAATATTAATATCCGCTAGTCCTGCCGCCTCAAGAAATTTGAATCCCTTCTTTGTCAATAACAGATCCCTTCCTGTTATCGGGTCTTTGCTTATAAAATTGGAATTGATCAGTTCTCTTATAACTACCTGTATATCCTTCTTTTCATAATTAGCTAATGTCCCGTATAAAGGTATCTTCTTATTCATCCCGATTGTATTCGAGCCCCTCAACGCCTTTATAAGTGTAGTTTCCGTACTGTCCCCCAATTCGTTCAGCCCCCGGAGTATTATCTCCCTGATGTATTCCGTAGAACTAAAAGACATCCCTTCCTCATTTAAACACTTATCGCACTTGCCGCAGCTATAATCTTTCGTGTCTTCACCAAAATAATTAAGTATGTACTTAAATCTGCAGTCATCGGTATATACAAAGTCTACCATGTCGTCTATTTTCTTCTGAAGCAGAAGATATGTTTCATTAATCTTTTTATAATCAAGCTTTAATTTGTCCGGATTTACCCTTGGTGCAATTAACCTTACATTATCTTTCGATAGTGTATTATAAAAAGTAATAATCCCCAGGTTATCCGCTACAGTCAGCGCTTCAACCACCTCCTCCTCTATAAGTTTCATCTCCTCTGCCGCTTTCGGTATTGATATATTTGTCTTCTTCTCATATGCCTCGCTTCCAAAATCTCTCAATACATATAGAAGTACATTCTTTAGATTATCATTAGTCGAATTCTTTATAAAACTCTTAAGCCTGTTCTTCTCAAGCAGGAACTTTATAGCAGTTCTCCTGTCAAATTCAGATAGGAACTTAAGATATCCCCCTTGTTCCAGGTGCCTCAACGCCGAATGTAGCAGCCCCTTCGTCACCTGCATCTTTGCATAGGCATTAATATAATCCTGGTTTATAGGCAGGTCATTGGTGTTAAAACTCCCCACTGCAATTTTATTATGATCGCAAATTGCATTATAAACATTATGTATCAGCTCTTTATTGGGATGCGAAACTGAAAGAAAATAATTCTGAATGTTAACGTCTGAATCATCATGCAGCAGGAAAGCATACGCATCCTTTCCGTCTCTTCCTGCACGTCCAATCTCCTGGTAATAATTCTCTATTGACCCCGGCGTATTATAATGAATTATTAACCTTATATCCTTTTTATTAATCCCCATCCCGAATGCATTGGTAGCACAGATTACCTGTATCTCATCATTCAGAAAATCTTCCTGTATCTTCTTCCTTATTTCTGATTGCAGTCCTGCATGATAATAACTGCATTTTATCTTATGAAAGGTTAAATAATCTGCAGCTTCCTCAGCTTT
>JARLHD010000079.1 GCA_031292435.1 Ignavibacteriaceae bacterium | reverse complement strand
TTTTTGGTCACTATAATATCAAACTATTTTAGTGCAAAAAAACCAGTACCGTTTATGTTATTCTTAATTAGAATACTTCTACCAACAATCTCAATTTTTATACCATTAAAAATTGAACCATTTACAGTATAACCTCTCCCGACATTTTACCAAATCTAAGAATTACAGCCTCTCACCCCTTTCCTAAATATGAGAATTATTTAACGTGTACCTAATATTAAAATTTGTCATACACAGTTAATAATTTCAGATCAGATTAGAATTATCCTAATCCCTTTAAGCATTAACAAAAATTAGGGCTTCTGGTAAAATAAATTCAATGGGTGTTATTCTTTACCTTCCATTCCTTTGGAGCAATTACCACAACAAACTCTCCCTTCGTTACCTTCTCCCCGAATGATACAAGAATCTCATCTGGCGTCCCCCTCCATGTCTCCTCAAACTTCTTCGTCAGTTCCCTGCAAACCACAACAAGTCTCTCAGGCATATGCTCCTTCAGTTCATTCAACAGCTTCTCTATCCTGTATGTCGATTCATAAACAACTATCGTCCTCTCTTCTTCACTCAGTTCCTTAAGCTTCTTCTGCCTGCCCTTCTTCTGCGGTATAAATCCCTCAAATACAAAACTGTTCGTTGGCAGCCCGCTTATCGTTAAAGCTGTAATCAATGCGGACGCCCCCGGTACAGGTACCACTTCTATTCCTCTTTCAATAGCTGCAGAAATAAGACGTACCCCCGGATCTGATATCCCCGGTGTTCCCGCATCCGATACTAATGCGCATGAATCTCCCTGTTCAATTCTCCCAAGTATATTCTCTATCCTGTGCGTTTCATTTACAGCATTCAATGAAATGAGTTCTTTCTTTATTTCGTAATGGTTAAGAAGGATTGAAGTGGTTCGTGTATCTTCACACGCAATTAAATTTACTTCCTTTAATGTCTCTACTGCTCTGAAGGTCATATCCTTCAGGTTCCCGATCGGAGTGCTAACAATGAAGAGTTTATTGTCCATTAAATTTAAAATGATAACGGCTCCTCTGTGGAGCCGTCATCAGCAAGTAGTTAATTAATTATTAAATTGACATCATTAAATAAAGAACATTTTTGATAACTTGCAAGCCCCTCTCAAGAATATCCTGCGAAATATTTAATGCAGGTCTGAATCTTATCGACTTCTCCCCGCACCCTAATATCAGAACTTTCTCTTTATAACATAGCTCTTTGAACTCATTCCTTAATTTCGCATTCGGAAAATCAAATGAACACATTAACCCCAGCCCTCTTGCGTTGCTTACTAATGTCGGGAACTCCTTCTGGAAACTAATTAAATGCTCTAATAAGAAATGTCCCATCACCCGCGAGTTCTCTACAAGCTCTTCTTCTTCTATTATGTTTAAATAATGTTTCCCCCTTACCATATCTGTAAGGTCCGATCCCCATGTCGAATTAATCCTGCTCGATTTAATAAAACAATGGTCTTCAACATCATCAATCCTGTCAGATACCATTATTCCGCAAACCTGTGCCTTCTTTCCGAATGCAATAATATCCGGTTTTACATAATGCTCAAATGCCCACATCTTTCCTGTCAAACCCATTCCTGTCTGCACCTCATCATACATCATCAGTATTTCGTTTTCATTCGTTATATCTCTCAGTTTCTCATGGAACTCCTTCCTGAAGAAATTATCCCCGCCTTCCCCCTGGATTGGCTCAAGTATCAGCACCGCAATATCATCTTTGTTAGTTTTAATTGCCCAATATATCTCATCTATTGCTTTCTCTTCAAGCTTCTTTACATGTGCAATATTATCCAATAATGGAAATGTAATTTTAGGATTGGTAATTCTTGGCCATTCAAACTTTGGGAAGTATTTAATTTTATTGGGCTCTGTGTTTGTTAGTGAAAGTGTATATCCGCTCCTTCCATGAAATGCTTCCTTAAAATGCAGAACCTTATGTCCCTTTTCTTCAGTATAACCTTTCTTAAAGTTCTTCCTTACCTTCCAGTCAAATGCAACCTTTAATCCGTTTTCCACTGCAAGTGTCCCGCCTGATACAAAGAAAAGATATTTCATAAAATCAGGTTTCGCTATTCTGCTGAATGTCTCTACGAATTCTGCCATTACTGTTGTGTAAATATCGGAGTTTGATGGTTTGTTCGTTCCGGCTAACAGTAGCTCATTTCTTACTTCATCCGATAACATCCTTGGATGGTTCATTCCTAATGGAGAGGAAGCAAAAAATGTAAATAGATCTATATAATTATCTCCGTTCCTCTGATCTACTATTATAGAACCTTGACTATTCTCCAGATCAAGTACAAAATCAAAACCATCTATAAGCATGTGCTTTCTTAATGTTTCATGTACTTGTTCGGGCGATATTCTTAAGGTTTCTAAATGCAATATGTCATCTTCTTGATCAAAATTAATAGCCATATAAACTCCGTGGAATTAATAGGTTAATAAAAAATGTTTAGTTTGAATCAGTTTGAAGATGAAATTTAGAACACGTTTTCGAAGCGGGAGCTTAGATAGCTTCTGAGGGTCTTTAAGCCGGATATTTTAAGGAAATGTTTGCGTAACATTGTCGTGTTAACATTTATTTATCTGCAATTTAAATATTTATAATCCCTTATGCAATTCATTTTTTAATAAAAAGTGGTAAATTTAGGTTGTTGATATTTGCACTCCAAAAACCTTAAAAAGGAACAAATAAATGGAATTTTTGAATAAACTTGGCATTAAAGAACATAATTTTGGTGCTTCTACTGGTTCCAAATGGTTCCAGACAAATGATCAGGGTGAATTAAAAATCTACTCTCCTGCCGATGGCAAATTAATCGCCTCAGTCTATCTGGCATCCTCAGATGATTATGATAAAATAATTCAAATTGGACAGGATTCATTCTATAAATGGAGAAAAATCCCCGCCCCCAAAAGAGGCGATATTGTCCGTCAGATTGGACTTAAATTAAGAGAATATAAACAACCACTCGGAACTCTCGTTTCTTTCGAAATGGGTAAGTCCCTGCAGGAAGGTTTAGGCGAAGTTCAGGAAATGATCGATATCTGTGATTTTGCCCTCGGTCAATCACGAC
>JARLHD010000557.1 GCA_031292435.1 Ignavibacteriaceae bacterium | reverse complement strand
GTAATCCATTATTGACTTCATGAAAACCACCCAGGCTATAAGGTTTAATATGGGCGGCTTCAAGTGCCGGTATAGAATGCTCTTTAGTAACAGCACACTGCTGATAAGCCTGTTCAACTGCGAATCTAAATGATCCCTGACCCAGACGCGGATAGCTAGTGAATATCACATTGCAGAAGTTATTGCTGATGCAGATGTTGTTGCTGATTCAAATGTTGTTACTAATACAAATGTTGTTGCTACCAGGTATGCTTTATGATTCTATTTCTTTAATAAAGGTTTTGAAAATATATTCAATATGATTTTTGAGCTGATCATCATTAAAGTCTGTGAATGAGTATGCAGGTTTTTGTGCAAAAACCATATTTATTCCATTTTTAGGCTCTTCAATAAAATATTTATTCAGATTATTTTTAAAAGTATTCAACCAACCATTATGATATTTTGCAGCAACTTCTTTTATCTCTTTTATTAATTTAATCTTTTGACTATCTCTAAATGATAAAATATCAAAAATATAATATAAATCCTTTGCTTTTTTGGTGTCATCCATTCTTCTCGTAAATACTAATCCTTTATTAAAAATAAATGCTGCCGGTTTGGGAACCCAAATTGTTAATTCCTTACCTTCAATATTCAGGACAATGGGAATTTTATTTTCAATATTGATATTTAAATATTCCAGAGTCTGAGCCCAAATACCAGTTTGAACTTCTATAGAATCTTTACTCCGTTTATATCCAGCATAAGTAAGAAATTCAATAGAAACTAAAACACCATTAATTTCCCCTTCGAACTGTCCTATTGGTGTATTTGTTATTGGGGTATAATTTGGTTTTAATCCATATTGTTCAAGTTTATTAATTAGTTTACCCTGACCGGATTCTGGAATTTTATTCTTAACAATAAAATCAAAATCATAAGTTTGAATAGGAAACTTATCCTTTTCTCCCCATAAGTAATGGTAATATATTAATGAGGCCCATCCGCCACCCAGAACAATATAGGGCAAATATTCCTCAAGCATTTTAATAACTTCGAATAGATTTTGTTCTAAGTCTTCTGACATATGAGAAATATTTATTGGATGTTTAACAATTTTTTCAATTTAACTTCATAAATTTTTTCTGCTTGCTCGCGACCTCTTAGAGGATAATTGTAGAGGTCCAGATATAACTGTAAATCTGAGACGACCCATAGCCACTTAATAAATTGTTTATCAAAGAAAACGGAATTTTTATAGTATGGAAGCATAAATATAATATTCTCCCCTTTGTCAACCTTAATTAAATTTAATTCCTTAAATTTATCAATGCTTTCTACATTACGTACATAAATGTGCACTACATCATATGACGAGTAATTATATACCAAATTTGCTCCAGACTGAAAACTGAGGGCATAGTCCGGGTTATTTGCATTTTCAAATGAAATCTTAGAAATACCTTCCAGGATATTTTTTACATTTTTACCCGGAGAGAAGTATTTTAATTCAGAATTATTTACCGGGCTATAATTTTCGACCCAGTCTTTAAGTACCTGGTCGGAATTTATTAGTTTTATCTGGGAATCCTTTTTTATAATGTAATTCCTCTTTTCCAATTCGCGCACAATCCTTGAAACAAACCCCGCATCCAGTCCAATTGAATTAGCCAATTCTCTAATACCCCAAGATTTTTGATTGTCATAAAGTAATTTTCTTATGAGAAATGAGGCCTTGTCAGAAAATGGGCTCCTATTTTTTCTATTATCAGGGGAAATATTTTTATTTTGAAGTTTCTCTATATAGATTTCTTTTTCGGCGATGTAGACATTACCGCTAAGATCAATAAAATTTATTCCCTTTTGTTTACATTCTTTTTGTTTATTAAGATTTATAAAGCGTGCAAGAATGAGATATTTGCCCGATGGTTTCTCTTTTTTCAGAAATAGAATTTTTTCAATATTAAATTTAAATGAAGCAGAGCTATCGGAGTTCATGATCTCCCCAAAAAATTCCATTTCTTTTTTATGATATTCTATTATTAACTTAAAATGTGGTAAATGGAATTTTGCATGCTTTGAAATTTCCGAGGGATTCCATTTTTCGATTAGTATTTTAAATTTGGGGTCAGGTAAGATATCCCTGGATTTTAGATTAAATTCGTGAAATATGTCATTTTCTATGCTCATTGTTGCCTTGTTTAATGCTGTTGTCCATTTGGGCAACAACTTAAATACAAACAACATAAAAGTCAAGTTTCACTATCACAATCATCGTTGATAGCGTATACTGTTGTATATCTTCAGAAAAATAATTACATATTTGGAATACGTAAAAGATTGATAGATAATTCACCAGATGCTGCTTGTCCAGTATAATAGATCCGGTATTCGTTATTCAACTTTCTATAGTAGGGATATGCAATTTGATTATAGTTTTTTACAGTGCCAGTGTTAGAAAAGAATGGAGCCGATTGTTTTATAAAATTAAAACCATCAGTTGATACTGCCATTCCGAATTTATTTTCAGTAATAGCGTTTGAATAAACCATTTTAAATAGATTATTTTCATATATCAAAGTTGGGTAACTAATACTTCCACCCTCCCAATTTATTGAAGCAGATAAGACCGGGTTTCCTGAATACATGGTCCAGGTTATCCCGTCATAGGAAGTTGCCATACCTATTTTATTATTATCTGAAGAACGACTAGTATTATAGAAAAAATAAGCTAGATAAGTGCTATCCTTTTTTACAATATCGGTTAAACCGACTACATAATATTGGGAATTAGCAGTAATTACAGGAGAACTATTTTTTACCCAATTGATACCATCCATAGATAATGCCAGCCCGACATGCACCATATCAGTAAAACCACGGTATCCCCAATAATATAATCTATATTGATTATTTACCTTCATTACAGCTGCAGGTATAACACTATAATCATCCCAGCTTCCTGCCGCTCCTTTAGACAAAACCGGAACACTGCCAATAGTGTTCCAACTTATCCCGTTCTGAGATTCAGCATACCAGATACTGGCTACCCCGCCATTGTATATGGCTTCATACCACATTTTATATATACCATTATCATACAATACTTTTCCACTGGAAACATGACCTGGTAAAGATGGGTTATTAGTCCTTGTAAGAATTGGATTACCCCCAAAGTCAATCCATTGATCGAAATTAGCTGTACCCCAAGTAACGAAGATATATATTGATCCTTTTCCTGATGATACGGGATTCAGAGTTAAGTTTAGCTGAACGACAATATTTTCCTGAACATTTACATCAGTCTCCCCCGTATATAATATTGTTCCGATACTATCTTTGGCGTCAAGTTTAAGATGCCATGTTCCGACCTGAATTGCGGGAATAGTAACATCACCTGTAGAATCAGATAGAAGGTTTAGATTTTTTGTTATAGTAGTAAAGTTTGCCCTTGTAAGCGTGGCAGTAATTACAAATACTCCCGAAGGAACAGTAGTATGGTCAATCTTGAAAGAGATGCCACCTGTAGATTTGGAAAGAGGGTTTGTAACATTATTATTTTTTGCGCATCCACCAAGGAGAAGAAAGAGAGAGAGATAAAAAACCGCTAATGTTTTTTTCATGATTAGCTCTTTAAATATTGTTTTATAATATAATTCCGAACTATTAATGGTTAATAAATTAACTAATAAAAATTAAAGGTTCAACTAATATTTTTCTAGTTTTGTTTTACGTCGCTTTTTGCCATAATTCAGAAACTACCCGACCTTTTTCATAATTATCAACAACCAGGATAAGTTGATTTTATTTCAGGTTTAATAATATGCTAAAAAGTAGACCATAAGTCAACTTCTGATGAAATAACTAAACTAAATGTGGGATTACTTGAGGAAGATGTGGGTTTGGTGGTATTCCAGGTTTTCCCGGCTGGGGTTGTTTAAGGGGTTATCAGGGAGGGAGATTTTGCGGGAGTTCATTTCGTAATAGATCTTGCCGTTATGGTATTCGCTTTCGAGGTGTTCACTGACTTTGAAATAGTAATCGGGGGTGATGGTTACATATCCTTTATCGAATAGTTTGTGGATATCTGCG
>JARLHD010000078.1 GCA_031292435.1 Ignavibacteriaceae bacterium | reverse complement strand
TATCTCTTCTTCAAATGTTTTTTCATCAAAATAGCGGACAGTTTAGCGATAACGTCATCGAATGTATTATAAGGTAAAAAAGTGATCCTTTCCTTTTCGCAATATTTTAGGAGACTTTTTTTTGCAAAAACTAAATCGCAGTACTGGACACAATCTTTATCGGAATTGCCATCACCGATATAAATAGTAAAGTCTTCATCCCGACTGTTGTTAATAATATGGTTTTTCTTGCAATTAGCAGAATTTCTACATTTTGAATCTTCATAAGGAAATTCGGGGATTAGCTGATTCTTCTGAGAAACGATTAAATGGTTTGAATAATATTTTAAACCAATTAAATTTTCTCTCTTTAAAATCAAATCGATATAATAATCAAATCCATCACTTAATATTATAATCTGGATTTTGCGGTCTTCACAGAATTTAACCATATTATGGAGCCCCGGGTCAACATCGATCAAATAAATGAATTGGTCTAATAAACCTAAATTTATATTGTTGATCGAATTGCAAAGTTCAATCCATGACATTTTAGCAGAGATTTTGTCATTAATTAGATCGCTAATAATATTATCAACCTTAACTTTATCTCCAAAATGACGGAAAATAGATTCACCAATATCTTCCTGAGTAATCGTTCCATCAAAATCGATGAATATTTTAATTTTGGAAGCGTTCATTTTGCAAGCACCATTTTCTTTACTTCAACAAAATCATCTGACTGAACTCTATAAAAATAAACCCCCTCGGGAAATCCCTTTCCTGAAAAAACAATCTTGTTTTCACCCTTGGGATATTGTTGTCTTTCAATTTCTTTTATTAGTTCAATATGGCTATTGAAAAATTCAAATTTAACCCATGATGGTTCAGAAAGATAGAAGAGAATGGTTGTTTCATCTGTAAAGGGGTCAGGGGAATTTTGTCCAAGTGAAATTTTTTCGTTAGACTTAAAGAATTCGACCCTAGATACATCTGACGGCTGAATATTACCTTGGTTATCTTTTTGAACAATTCTGTAAAAAAGAGTTCCAGGCTCATTTGGTCGATCGAGAAATTCATAATATTTTGTACTATTAGAAGTAGCTTGTTTTATATTACCCACAACCTTCCATTGGGAAGAACCATTTTCATTTTGCACGGTCCGTTCAACATCATAATTAGTACCCGCTGATTCATTTGCAGAATACCAGGATACTTCCACAGAATCTCCATTAAGTACTGCATTCAGACCAATAATCTGAGAAACATAGGTACCGGAATTAAATATTTTCTGTGCGAAGATCTCACCTTTACCTTCCCTAATTTCCTTAAATATAGCAATTGCTCCTCCTCTTAAATCAGAGACTATCGAAGGATAACTTTTTTCTGAGTTATTATGAGATGCAATTGCAATTCCTAGTGGTCCCCAAAGTTGTTTACCTGAACTACTGATTCTTTGAGCATAAATATCCGGTCTAACGGATTCCTGTCGTTTATCAATCCAAGCCACTATTGCCCCACCTTTTCCATCGCCTAATAGTTTTTGTCCAAACTGATCCCTCGGCAAATGAACAACGGGTATATCATCCTTCCAACTGTGAAAGCCTTTAATATTAAACTTCTGTATAAAAATATCTTTGTCTTTACTTATTTCATTAGTCCAGCTCAACATAATTGTTGAGTCAGCTGTTAATACCTGTGGATTGGTTTTACTACCTTTTTTAGAAGTAGCAATTTTACCTCCTTGGCCCCATAACTGCCTTCCGTTGAAACTTAGCAGCTGATGAAATATTTCCTTTTCAGATTTTTGAATTTGCCAGGCAAGATAAATAGCAGAAAAATCACTTCTTTGAACTGAATAGTTTAGGACATTCTGATTGATATTAGAAATCATTATCCCCTGCTTTCCCCAAATTTGTTTTCCGGTTGAATCAATGTGTTGTGCATACAAGATAGATTTGTTATTCTGATTTTCCAACCAGAACAGGAAAGCGCCTCCCTCATTATCTGCAATAATATTAGAAATACTTTTCCTGTTAAGGGAATTAGACACCAGGATTCCATTTATATTTTCCTGAAACTGACCATTGAGATTAATCTTCTGCAAAATATATTTATAGCTTGATCCGAATTCATCTGCTTTTATAATGTAAGAGATATAACTATTTCCATTTTTATCTGAACAGACAGAATAATCAAGTATGTTAGGATAATCCGGAGTTACCCGAACACCACTACCCCCCCATAGAAGGTTTCCATTATTATACACCCTTTGAGCATAAAGATTTCCATTTTTGTTATTAGAATAATCTTTCCAAACAACTACAGCAGTATTAGGGAGATTCTGAGAAACAACAGGAGAATATTTATCCCCTGTTAGTTCTGAAATTTTCTTTCCTTCAGCATTGAAACTTACCTTCCCATTCCCATCCATATGGATAAAAAATATTTCATTCTGGAAACCACTTTTATTGTCCTCCCAGAATATAAAAGCCCCCCCTTTAAGGTCTTCCACAGAGGAAATGTTTATTGGTTTTGAACCGTCAATGACTAATTTTGTATTTAATGCCGGATTATTAACCCATTGAGCTTCGGCAGATACAAAAAAGATCATTATGAAGATGAAGAAAAGCAGATCTGATCGGCAAAATTTAATTGACAAAATTGAAATCCTCATTAAATCTCACACTCACAAGCTTCGAAACACCTTCCTCCTGCATAGTTACGCCATATAATGTATCGGCAGCTTCCATTGTTCTTTTATTATGAGTTACAACAATGAATTGTGTGTCATTGCTAAAATCCTTAATAATTTTAGTAAACCGGTCAATATTTGCATCATCGAGTGGGGCATCAATTTCATCAAGAATACAAAATGGACTAGGCTTAACAAGATATATAGCAAATAATAGTGCGATTGCAGTTAATGTTTTTTCTCCTCCGGAAAGTAATTCGATAGATGTAGGACGTTTCCCTTTTGGTTTTGCTATAATTTCAATTTTTGCTTCAAGAGGATCAATATTTTCCTCTAGTTTAAGGTCAGCCTCATCTCCAGGATTGAATAATCCCCTGAAAATATTTATGAAATGTCCTCTTATTTTTTCAAAAGTATCAATAAAAAGCGATTGGGCGGTAGAATTTATCTCTCCGATGGTTTTAACAATATCCTTTTCCGATTCAAGCAAATCATTTCTTTGTTTATTTAAGAAATCAAACCGTTCCTTTTCCTCTTCATATTCTGAGTAAGCAAGTAAATTAATCGGGCCCAGATTTCTAATCTGTTGTTTTAAAGAATGAAGTTCTTCAGTTTTCTTTTCGAATTCAAAAGTTTCATTATCCTGAAATTGTTTTAATTCAAGAGTCAAAGAATAATTCTCTTTGATACTTTCAAGGAGATTTTTAATCATCAAGTTAAGCTCATTTAATTTGATCTCAGCGTGATGAATATTGTCAGAAACAGATTCTCTAATTTTCCGGAAAGAATCCTGTTTCACTTCCAATTCTTCAATGACCGACCTAATGGATTTGAACTCAGAATCAATTTCATTTTCTTTCCTTAAAAGTAAATTTTTGAATTCTGTTAATTCATCAAATTCAATTAATTTTTCTTCAAGAATAGAATTAATTGTATTTTTTTCCTGCATGGTAGATGATATGTCCAGTTCTCTTTTGGCTTGATTTTTTATAATTGAATCAACCGATTCTTCAGCCCTCTTTATTTCATTTTCTGAATTTCTTAAATCTCCATACAAGCGCTCCAATTCGAGGTTTAAAGTATTTAGTCCAGAATTTAAGGCTGTAAATTCCTGTTCTGTATTCTTAAAATCTTCATCCATTCTATTGGATTCTTCATCAGCCATAAGTTTTTCAACTTTATGCACCGAAAGGCTATCATATACCCTAGACTTTTCATTATCCAGCCTGTTATAATCAGAAGCCAATTCCTGAAGTTCAGTTCTGGCTTTCTCTATTTCGTCAACCGCCTTTTGTTTTTCAAATTTAAATTGTGCTATCTGTTTTTCTATATTCGCAAGATCATTGACAAGCATTCTTCCTTTTTCAGAAAGTTGTTTAAGATCTATATTAGTAATTCTATGTTCCTTTTCTTCAATAGTTAGATGAAGTTTTTCAAGCTCTATTTCTTTACGGGGAAATTCATTTTTTAGATTCTCAAGAAGCTGCTTTCTGCCGAAAAGGGAATCATCCAGTCTTGGAGCAGAACCTCCCTCGATAATTCCGGATTGATCTATATAATCTCCATTCATTGTAACAAAATTGAACATATTATATTTAGCAGAAAGGGAGAAGGCTGTTTCTAAAGAATCGACCAGCACAGTTTTAGATAATAATTTTTCAAAGAACTTAATCCATTTCTCTTCTGTTTGAATAAATTCTTGTGCAAAACCTAAGAATCCTTTTTCTTTTTTTAATAAGCTTATTTTCCGACGAATGAAGTATGATTGTAAATATTGAATCCAATTAGACGACTTATCATTTTGAGTCTGTGTAACAAAAAATGAGGCTTTACCATTCTCACTTTTTCTGAGGTATTCAATTCCATTTTTTAAATCCACTATGGATTCAACAATAATATTATTCAGGTTATTTTTTAAGGAGGCCTCGATAGCAAACCGATATTCTTCAGAAGTATTTCCAATATTAGCTAAAAGCGTTTTATTGCCTGCCATCCATCCATTATTCTCAAGTAATGCTTTCGCCCCCTTTGAAACACCTTCCAGATTATCAATCAGGTTTTGAATAAATGTTATCTTATCCTTTAGACTACTTATAAAAGAACGTTCTTCCAGTTCTTTTTCTTTTAATAAATTTAATTCCTTTTCAAAATTCTCTTTTTCCTGCTGTTTGGTCGAATAAATATTTTCAGCTTCGGCGATCTTCCCACCTGTTTCAGTTCTATCCTCTTCAAGTTCTTCGATAAAGCCAACTGTCTTGGCAATATTTCCTGTCAACAACTGGATTTTTTCATTTAGCCTGGATATAGAGTTATTTCTTGAATCAAGTGCAATTTCTAAATTAGAAAATTCATTTTCCTTAGTTGTGATTTCTTTGAATCGCTCAAGAAGCATATCCGAATTTAGTTTAAGAGCTTTCCTTTTTTCTTCAAGATAGGCCCTAAATTGAATTACCTTATCTTCATAAGATTTTTTAACAGATTCTTTGTCTTCAATTTTTAAATATATACCTGATATAATTTCCTTATTTTCAATTATCAATTGCCTGGAATTTTCCAGTTCAATTTTAAGTTCATCCAATTCCAGACTATATCTATTAATATTACTTTCTAATGATTTTTCTCTTTCTTTATTTACTGAAATATAATTCTGAGAGTCATAGATTTTTTCAGTTTGTATTGTTAATTCCGAACGCTTTAATTTTAGCTCTTTTTCGATCTCATTCAGTTTTTCTTTTACTGACTTAATTTCGCTGTCAATTTCAGAAATATTCGATTCTATTAATAATTTCTCTTTAAAGTTTGATTCTCTAATATTTTTGTTTTCTTCTTTTTGGTAACTAAATCGCGCATATTCGCGTTCAGAAATGTCAATTTCCAAATCCCGGATAATTGAAGATATTTTATTGGACTTTTCTGCTTTCTTTGCCTGACGCTCAAGAGAATTGACTTTCTTTTCAACCTCGGTAACAATATCATTTACCCGGTTCAAATCGGATTTAACATCATCTAGTTTTTTAAGTGCTAACCGGCGCCGTAATTTATATTTATTTACTCCGGCTGCTTCCTCAAACATTGTTCTTCTTTCTTCAGCCTTATTACTTAAAATTGTCTCAACCATTTTTAATTCAATGACAGAATATGCATTTGCGCCAATGCCGGTATCCATAAACAAATTTGTAATATCTTTAAGACGGCAAATATTTTTATTCAGAAGATATTCGCTTTCACCTGATCGGAAAATCCTTCTTGTAATAGTCACTTCTGAATATTCTGTTGGAAGAATACCCTTGTTATTTTCAATCGTCAATGAAACCTCAGCCATACCCATAGGCTTTTTGTTTGATGTTCCATTGAAAATCACATTTTCCATTTTATCACTTCTTAAAGTGCCGCTTCTTTGCTCCCCAAGGCACCATCTTATTGCATCAACAATATTAGTTTTTCCGCAACCATTTGGTCCGACAATTGAAGTTACTCCTTCATTGAATTGAACATTTGTCTTTTGAGCAAATGATTTGAATCCCAATATTTCAAGTCTCGATAGATACAATTCAAATCCTAAATAATATTATATAATTTTAGTGTGATTTGCAGGTATTCTATAACTGAATTACTAATTTCATAATAAATAATAACGCTGCTGAAAACAATAGCAATTAAAAGTAAACTGTAGAAATAAACACTGCTTGAATTAACATCAAAGATCACATAAATACCTTGCATTAGTCTGTAAAATATCCAAAAGGAAAAAATTATTAGTGCTAAGAAAATATAAATATTTGCAATATCAGCAGACAAAACTCTATATAAAATTATTCCCAAGGGGATTAATAATAGAAGCGGGAGAAATGACCAAATTACTGTATAATATGCGCTGGAATAATAAACTCTATTTCTTACGAAAAAAGAGCCGCCCTTAACCAGAAGTGTTAATAAAATAAAGAAAATAAATGATGCTATAGATAACCACAATATTGACAGGAAGGGTCTCCATGCCAGATAATTAAATGCCTTTAGGATGCCATGACTTCCAAATGCAAGAATTGCCCTTTCAAATAATAAGTTTCCTTTAAAATAAAATAATAAGTTACTGATTATTAATCCGGAAATAGTTGATACTAAAATAACGAGTACGTTTGAATGAAAGCCTGATATTAATCTTTGATCTCTCACATCAGCAAAAAAATTATACGGCCTTAATAAAGCACGGGAAGAATCTTCTCTGAATTTTCTTCCTGAATTTACAAGCCCACCAAGGATTATTGCTAATATTATTCCGAATACAATAAAGATCATAGGTGAATCATCTTTTTTGCTCCCGATCGGGATAGTTACTTTTTCAGAATTATGAAGTTTAGCACTTACAACTTTCAGTGCAATTCTATTATTGTCCCGGTCTTCCCCAGATAATCCTATATGATAGATATTGTCAGGACTATAGCCGGTAATAAATGATGAGTATTCTCCCCGATAATCAAACATTGTATTTAGGAAATAACCGGCAAGAACATTTGAACTGAAATAATTAATCAGTTCATCAAAATAAGCTGCCTGAGCTTCATAAGTAAATTTATTTACATAACCATCTGAATTACCTGCATTCACAGTATAGGTGGCTTCACTAATAAAAACTTTACCTGCTCCAAGTTCTTTTTTAAGGTTTTGTATTTCGGAAAAAAATTGATTGGGTAAAGTATTTATAAACTCCAGACCATACAGATCTATATTTTCAATTCTGGTGACATTATATTTTGCAAAGGAAGCATATGTTAAGATTTGACTTTGTTTTTTTGTCATTGCTGCAAGGGAACTAAGAAGATTTATTTGCGCTTCTACCTCAGGAAGGTATGAACTTCCTAGTCCAACTGCAGCAATTACGGAATATCTCTTGTATGATTTTAGAAAATTATTTAAATAATTTTGGCTTCTTTGAATAAAATTTTGATCACTTGAAAGTTTACCCGGAATTAAATTAATTGGGACTTCAATGAAGGCAAGCAGGCCTATTTTTTCGCATAAAGTTAAATAATAAGGATGCGGGATTACTTTTGAAAATCTAATACAATTAAAGCCTGTTTCTTTAATTAACCTGATATCCTTTTCCATTTGTTCAAAGGTAAGCATGCTTCCATATTCGTAATTTGAAGGAATATATGTTACTCCTTCCAAAGTGAAACTTGAACCGTTAAATAATAGCGAATCCTTACCAGGAATTAAGGAATAGACAGATACCTTTCTATTTACCCTATCTATCAGATTTCCATTATGATACAAATAGAAAGAAACATTATATGATTGTGGATTTGAGGGGGACCAAACGAACGGTGAAGCGATTTCATAATTTTGAGTTAAAGATTTTTCTTTATTCCTGCTAAGTTGAAAAGTTTGATCTTGTCCAATAGTAATGTTCCCTACCGGGGACTGAAAAACAACCTTGAGATTAAATATGTCCTCCCTCGCAGTAGTATCTCTTGAAGAAAAATCCTTATCATCAATTTTTGATGAAAGAACAAATCTTACTTTATTTATTTTAGGTTCATATTTGTAAGAAATATCAGGATCAGAAATAGAAATATTAGGCAATAACTGAATATATATATCGCCAAAAATTCCACCATAATTTTTAGGTATTAGAAATCCTTGTTTGACAGGAATTGTATTTTCCGCATCTGATTTATAATTGAGCCTAACTGAAAGTATGTTCTTCCTGTTTGTATAAATAATATCTTTAGGAAGATCTATATTAAACGAAAAGGTCCCACCCGTATGTCTATATATTATAACGTTATTTACGGAAATATCAGCCGAATAATTAAGTCCTAAAAAATAGATTTTAAATTTATTATTTGAAATTTCTTCCTTTGTAAGCCCAAAGGCTTTTTCAAATACCAGAACTCCATCGCCTTGAAAAACAGATGGAAGATTAACATTTACTCTTTTTTGTTCTTTATCATTTGCATTATATACCTGCCATTTCCCATCAAGAGAAATTACATTTCGGGATTCTGTAATATCAAAAAGATCTTTTTCCGTGTAATTAAATTTATAACCCGGCATTTCCTTAAAAATTATCTGCGGGTAAGAAAAATGTGGTAATAATAGAGTTAAAAGGGAGAAGATGTATATAAAAAGTTTAGGAAAACCCATCCGAGAAACTATCCAATAAATTAGGAAATAAGTTGGGTAATATATGTAAAAACAGGGGGGAAATCAACGTAAATCTGGATTAAATATAATGTTAAAATGGGTTAAAATATAAGATTACCGACTATTTTTTTAATATCAGGGACTAATGGAGCTATTT
This sequence comes from Ignavibacteriaceae bacterium, assembly GCA_031292435.1. Classification (GTDB taxonomy): domain Bacteria; phylum Bacteroidota; class Ignavibacteria; order Ignavibacteriales; family Ignavibacteriaceae; genus Fen-1301. The sequence continues at coordinate 5,516 of JARLHD010000078.1, read as the reverse complement.
GTTAATATTTGTCGCTCTATATCGTATATTCCCAGAATGAAAATGCTTAAAATATTGTGTATTTCAGCTTTTTTAGTGGGACGGTAATCCAAATTGAGCCAGCTAAAAGATGAATTACCAGAAAGTGAAGAACAGCCCTATACTATTTAGTTTACAAAACACTCTTATTTGCTATAAAAAGAGGTATATATGGCAAAAAACTCTTATATGGAACATTTTACTTTGAATTGTTTAGGTCTTTGGAAAAGAATTAACGGTCAACTATGCTGCTAGTATAATTTCAATAAAAGCATCGGATTTTAAGCTAGCACCACCTACCAAAGCGCCATCAATATCTTTTTTAGACAGGAGCTCCTTTGCATTCTTATTATTAACACTCCCACCGTATTGAATTATTACATTTTCCGAAATAGAGGCTCCATATTTGTCATAAATAAGACTTCGGATAAATTTATGTACTTCATCTGCTTGTTCAGGGGACGCAGTTTTACCCGTTCCAATTGCCCAAACAGGTTCATATGCTATTATTATATTGCTCATTTCTTCAGATGAAATATCCATTAAACCGGATCTTATCTGTTTTTCAATTACCTTTTCTGTAATACCGGCTTCTCTTTCTTCAAGAAGTTCTCCCACACAAAATATCGGTTTTAACGCGCTGAGATTAGCTTTTTTAATTTTATTATTTATTAATTCGTCTGTTTCGCCAAAAATAGTTCTTCTTTCAGAATGACCAATGATTACGTATTCGCAGCCCACACTTTTTAGCATTGAATCGGAAATTTCGCCAGTAAATGCACCTGAAGTTTCAAAATACATGTTTTGTGCACCCAGCTTAATTTTAGTATCCTTTAACAAAGTATGAGCTTCCGATAATGAAGTAAAAGCCGGGCAAACTATTACATCACAATTCAAATTATCCATTGATAAACCGGATGTTAATTTTGAAATAAGGTTTTGAGTTTCTTTTAAATCATTATTCATTTTCCAATTTCCGGCTATTACTTTCCTTCTCATTATATCCTCTAATTTGGTTTAAATATTAAATGCTAATTCAAATTTAATGTTTTTAGAAGTTAATAAAAATGTTTCTACCCTTTTTCCTTCTAAGTAAAAGTAGATTTTTCTATATTAGCGAAGTTTAAAATTACTTCAGAACTAAAAATGTATCTAACCTGAAAATGAAAAAGAAAGTTGCAATTGTCTCATTAAGCGGCGGATTAGATAGTTGTGTCACAACCTCTATTGCAAATCAGGAATTTGATTTAGCGTTGTTCCATGCTAACTATAAACAAAGAACAGAAAAAAGGGAATTAAAATCATTCCACGAGATAGGTGATTATTATGGGATTGAGAAGCGACTGATTATAGACTTTCCTCATTTCTCAAAAATTGGAGGTTCATCGTTAACAGATAGGAAGATTACTGTAAAAAAAGCAGATCTTTCAAATAAATTTGTTCCGGATTCATATGTACCATTTAGAAATGCCAACATTCTTTCAGCTTGCATAAGCTGGGGAGAAGTTATTGGTGCATCGGCAATATTCATTGGAGCTGTTTGTGAAGACTCCTCGGGTTACCCTGATTGCCGACCAGAATTTTTTACTGCTTTTGAGAAAATGGCAAATCTTGGTACGAGACCCGAAACAAACATAAAAATAATTACTCCGGTTATTAATTTTTCCAAAAAAGAAATAGTCTTAAAAGGAAAAGAGCTGGATGCGCCTCTTCACTTAACCTGGTCCTGTTACCAGAATGAAGTTGAGGCTTGCGGAATTTGTGATAGTTGTGCACTGAGATTAAGAGGATTTCAATTAGCAGGTATTGAAGATCCGATAAATTATAAAACTAAACCTAATTATATATAAGGATGATAATGAACGAAAAAGTAAAAATAATAGAAGTGTTTGAAAATGCGTATCCCAAAAGAGATTATTCTGTTATTCATGAAGCTCCCGAATTTACTTCATTATGCCCTAAGACCGGTCAACCTGACTTTGCAACTATTACCGTTGAATATGTTCCTGACAAGTTGTGTATTGAACTTAAATCTCTTAAACTATATTTTAACTCTTTCCGCAACGATGGTATTTATTTTGAAAGTGTTACTAATCGTATTTTAGATGATCTCGTTGCAGCTTGTCAGCCCAGATTTATGCTGATAACTGCTGAATTTAATACTCGTGGAGGAATTTCCTCAATTGTAGAGGCTGAGTACCAAAAAGATGTTCAAACAAACTAAAATTATACTTCATTAAAAATAATGCCCGTTAGTATAGGTACAAAGAAAGATTTTTTAAAAAAAAGAGACCTGTTATTTCAGGAGAATTTTAAGAATACCGACTCTCTGAATTTCAGTATGGAATATAGCCTTCTGGTTGAAGATTATATCAGTCTATTGACCCGTAATATGAAAATAAGTTGTGCATTAGCTTCTGCCGGAAGTTTCAGCCGAAGAGAGTTGGCTCCTTACTCTGATATTGATCTAATTTTCATTACCGAATCCCTAATAGGAAACGAAAATGAAATTTCAGATATCCTAACATTATTATGGGATAATGGAATAGAGGTTTCACATACAATTAGAGATTTTGGGGATATTTCTAAATTTCTAAATGACCTGCATACTTTTACTCAATTTTTTGAAACAAGATTGCTTCTTGGTTCAGAAAAAATATATAATAAATGGAATGAGCTTCTTTTAGCTTCTTTAACGGAGAATGTTCAAAAAAATCTATTATATGACTTCATCTACGATATTGATGTTAGATACGCCAAATATGGAACCTCTCCGAAAACATTGGAGCCAAATGTCAAATATTCAGCTGGAGGATTAAGAGATTTTCAGGTTATTGAATGGATGTATATTCTTAAAAACAGGGAATTATTAAATAAACAGACTGAAAAAGTTCAATCCGAAATTTTTGTTGAAATGCTTCTTGAAAAAGAATATTCTACCCCTAATGAGTGCAGAAGACTTTTTAAGAGTTATAAACTTTTAATGTCGGTTAGAAATCTTCTTCATTTAATTTCAAATCAAAAAAACGATCGGTTCGAATTTGCGGCCCAACAAAAAATATCTTCTCTTTTTTATAATAAAAAAGAAGCCATTTCTTTTTTTATGAGAGACTATTTTAATGCTGCCACCATTATTAACAGATTTACTAAATCAATAGTTAAAAAATTCCTTGAAGAAATTGAAAACCCCCTGCCAGATTCGCTGGCTATTGAACTCGATGAGGATTTTATACTTAAGGGAAAAACTATTTCCTTAAACAATACAAGAGAATTTACATTATCTGATATGCTCAGAGCCTTTTATTACCGTGGATTCAATAATGCTCAATTTGATGAAAAATTAAGAACTTTAATTATTGAAACAGTTGAAAGAGACGACATTTATAAGCAAAATAGTTCCAGTTCTTCGGTTTTTTTCCGGGAAATCTTAAAGCTCCCCAGAAATGTAGGACAAACTCTTTCAAGTATGAATGAATTAGGTGTACTTAGTGCATTTATGCCCGAGTTTAAAGACCTAATTGGTTTTCTTCAGCATGGAGTTTATCACCAATATACGGCCGATGAACATACCCTAATGACAATCTTAAATGTTGAGAAATTAGAAAAAGACTATTCTATTTTAGGCAAGATTTACAATAACCTCAAGAATAAAGAAATTTTATATCTCAGTTTACTATTCCATGATATAGCGAAACCAATCAATATTTCCGGGCATGAAATCATCGGAGCTGAAATGGCATCCTCGATTATGTATAGGCTCGGTTATAGCGAAGAAGAAATTGAAAAAGTATCGTTTCTTGTAAGAAACCATCTGTTTATGGAGCAGGTTGCTTTTAGACGTAATTTAAATGATCCTGAAACACTGAATAACTTTACTTCAAAATTCTCATCTATAAATGCCCTTGATCTCCTTTACCTTGTTACTTATGCAGATCTTTCAGCTGTTAATCCCGTTGTTTGGACATCCTGGAAAAGTGATTTATTGGCAGAACTTTACCGGAAAACTAGTTCGATGCTTAAAGAACAACTAAGCGGTGAAGAACTTCTAATGTCAATTACATATGTTATCCCTAAAGAAATAAGCAAACACTCTCCCATAATATCTGAATCCCATGTTCAGGAACATATTGACTCTATAAATGATATCGCCTACGTACATCATTTTTCCGATGAAGAAATTGCCAAACATATTGAGCAAATTCAAAAAGGAGTTTTAGTTTCTGTTTTATTTAAAGAACTTAATGATTTTACAAATATCACAGTAATAACAAAAGACTTCCCATCCCTCCTTTCCAAAATTTGCGGTGTGTTCTCTATAAATGATGCGAATATACATGATGCAAAAATATTTACACGGAAGGATGGTATTGTAATTGATTCTTTTAATGCATCTAATTTCAGGACCGGTAGGAAAATTGAACCTGAAAGATTTATTAAAATAGAAGAAGACCTTAATTCCGTTGTTACCGGGCTCCTGCAGCTTAATCAGGAATTTTCGAAAATGCGAAACCGATGGTGGCGAATTGAAAATAAATTTTTCAAAAGGACAGGCAAAGTAAAGGTTGTATTTGAAAATCATGAAAAGTATACCATTATAGATGTATCTTCTCCTGACAGACTAGGCTTCCTTTACCAGGTTACTAGTAAAATGAATGAACTTGGACTTTCAATTTATTTTGCAAAAATTTCGACTCAGGGTGACGATATTGTTGATTCATTTTATGTATTGGATAGAAGTGGGAAAAAAGTTTCAACTAACGATTATGAATTAATTAAAACAGAACTAACCGATACTATTACTCAATTATTATAAATAGGATATTTGATTGAATTTTATGGAAAAAGAAAAACCGATAGGAGTATTTGATTCCGGAATCGGTGGGTTAACTGTTGTTAAAAGAATTGTATCATATCTGCCCAGGGAGGATATAATTTATTTTGGTGATACAGCCAGAGTTCCCTATGGCTCTAAATCTAATGATACAGTAATTGAATATGGTTTGCAGGATGCCAGGTTTCTGATGCATAAAAATATCAAAGCCCTTGTAATAGCTTGTAATACTGTGTCCTCTGTTGCTTTGAATAATTTGAAAAATAATTTTGATATTCCAATCATTGGAATGATAGAGCCGGGTGCAAAAATGGCTTCCCGGGAAACAAAAAATAAAAGGATTGGAGTTATAGGTACACGATCCACTATAAGTAATAAGGCATATTCAAAAAAAATAAAAAGCTTAGATCCTTCAATCCAAGTTTTTGAGCACTCGTGTCCACTCTTTGTCCCACTTGCTGAAGAAGGATGGATTAATCATAAAGCCACATATGAAATTGCAAAAGAATACCTTAAGGAATTCATAAAAATAGGTATAGATACCCTGGTATTAGGTTGCACTCATTATCCTATTCTCGCTGGAGTAATCCAGGACATCGTTGGCAAAGATGTAAAATTGATTGATTCTGGAATTGCAGCTGCTGAATCTGTCAAGGAGGAACTTGAC
>JARLHD010000556.1 GCA_031292435.1 Ignavibacteriaceae bacterium | reverse complement strand
CTGCAACTTGTTAATGTAATATTAAAGAGGGGGAAAACTATTATTGCTGCAAAAGCCACCAACCCTTTCGGTCGGGCTATATTCAATGAAATTCAGAACGGAGTATATGAAATTTCTACTCGCATGATTGGGTATTATGATTTTATAGATACGATGACTATTGACAGAGTGCATAAAAGTCTTAACATTAAGATTTCTGAAAAAAATATACAATTAAAAGAAGTTGAGGTAAAAGGGAACAGAATTAATAACACTGCTAATAATAATGAAACTATAGATATAATATCCGGGAAACAGACATTGGACCTTGAATCATACCATCCCTCACCCACGGGAAGCGTAATTCAGCTAGTCCAAGAAAATTTAGTCGGAACAGCTAAGGCACCAACAGGTGAAATCCATATAAGAGGTCAGCATGGAGAATTTACTTATTTAATTGACGGAATACCGATCCCGCTTGGAGTATTTGGAGGATTAAATGAAATTGTAGACCCACAGGTAATTTCAAAAGTTACATTTTACGACGGAGGTTTTCCAGCAGAATACGGAGGACAGATTGCGGGGTTAATGGATATACAGAGCAGGGTACCGCCGGGGAAATTCCACCTGGATTTTTCAACATACGGAGGAAGTTATTTAACATCAGGGGACTCTTTAGGAAGCCGTGTGGGAGCTTTAAAGGCATTAAATACAAATGGTCAAAGCCTTTCACTTAGCGATCATTTTGGAAAGTTAGGAGTTTTTTTTACCGGTTCAAGGCAAGAAACAGACAGGAGAATTGATCAGCCAGTAATTCCATTATTCCATGACCATGGATTTGATTATTTCGGTTACGGCAAATTAGATTACCTGCTGAATGAAAATGATTATTTAACAGCTAATTTAAATTACAGCAAAACAATTTCTCAAATTCCTTATGATCCAACTTTGGGATTTTTATCGGACCAACAAAATTCGTATAACGGATTCCAGACTATTTCCTTTTTCCATACGATTTCATCGGCAACCGATGAAGAGACCAATTTATTTATAGGCGGATTTATACGTGAGGGAGGGTTGACATTCACGCCTAATTTATATGATTATTTGACAGTTAATTTAAATGGTGATTCAACCAAAAGTTATGTTGTTGACCAGGACAGAATATTTAATACCTATGGGTTCAGGACAAAATATGACCAGAAGTTTTCACATCAATTTGGTTTTGCCACAGGCATTAATTACAGTTATACCACCGGTACAGATAAATTTACTTTTTTAAATTTGAACGGGGATAACCAGCAAACAAATTCCAATTACTCAGGGTTTGATTTTGGAGCCTTCGTACAAATAGGATGGCACCCTTTGGAATGGACAAAACTTGAACTTGGATTAAGGTATGATATTCACAAGGCGCCTTCAATTTCGAACCAATCGCAGGCGGCACCAAGAATCAAGTGGAGTATTTATGTTGATGAATTTAATAGTTTCGTATTAAGTTATGACAGATTATTCATGCCTACGAATATCGAAAATCTTGGAGCAGTAGCGGCGTTATTCGGGAATGCATCTACGCCTGCACTTCCGGAAAAAGATAATCTTTATGAAATTGATTTTATCAGAAACTGGTTAAACGGATTTAATACTAAAATGGCGGGATTTTATAAGGAGTCAACACCAGGGCTTGACGATCAAACATTAGGTTCGAGTACCATACGGGTTAATGTAAATATTAACAAGGTGAAAGTAACCGGGCTAGAACTAGCAATTACATATAATGATCCTGAAAATCCTATTTCCGGATATTTAAATGGGTCAATAATACATGCATATGGAATGGGGCCAGTTTCAGGAGGTTTTCTTCCGCCAAATTCTTCTACAACCGTTTTTGATTTAGATCATGATCAAAGATTATCCTCTGTAATAGGGTTGAAATATCAGCCGGCAGATTGGTATTTGGATATAACCGGAATTTATGGTTCCGGTTTAACAAATGGAGCAGGAGATTATCAATTCAAAACGGGATTATTTGATTTCAACCAGGGGGCTCACACATCACCTGCATTTATTATTAATGTTTCCGGAGGTTATACGTTTGATTTAGGAAACGGACAGACTTTAGAGCCATCACTTTTCATTAATAATTTGCTTGATCATGAACATTTAATAAAGGGAGCGTTTTTCAGCGGCGCAAGTTATGAAGAGAGGAGGAGTATTATGTTAAAGATAGCTTATCACATATAAGACGGGGGCATAAAAAAAGCGCTCCGAAGAGCGCTTAATTTTTCGCAAGATGAAATTTAGCTTATTTCGGTTTTGCTTCGCTGACGATTATACTGCGTCCGCTGAGTTCGCTGCCGTTAAGAGCTTGAATAGCATTACTTGCTTCAGATTCGTTTTCCATTTCAACGAAACCAAATCCGCGTGAACGACCAGTCTGACGATCGGTGATCACTTTTGCAGACACAACTTTACCATGAGTCTCGAAGGCGTTCTTCAAGATATCGTCGTTTACTGCCCAGGGAAGACTTCCCACAAAAAGTTTAGTACTCACTAACTTACCTCTAAAATATAAACAATAATACACTCCGGTTATTAAACCGTGAATAAAGATAAAAATTATAATTAAAAAAACAAAATAATTTTACTCTTTTTTATTAAAACTGTTAATATTTATACAATTTGCCTGATTTAGAGCACTTTTGGGAGATAATTAAGAGTTTATTTATAGATAACCTGCAGTAATTCCATTAAATTACCGACCCCTGATATTTTAATTTCCGTATTTAATTTCAATCCTTTAAGATTATTAGAAGGGATAAAGATTCTTTTAAAGCCAAGTTTTTCCGCTTCCTGAATTCTTTTTTCAATATTTCCAACACTTCTGATTTCTCCACCCAAACCGACTTCTCCAATGACGACTGATTTGTTATCAATAATTTTATCAAGTAGACTTGAGGCAATACTGCAACAAACAGCGAGATCAACTGCCGGTTCAAAAATCCTGACACCGCCAGCCATATTCAGAAATACATTATTTGCCGATAATCTTAAATTTGCTCTTTTTTCAAGAACAGCCAATAAAATTGATAGCCTTCTGCCATCGAAACCAGTAGTTACTCTTTGTGGGTTTCCAAAATTAGAAGGGGTAACGAGAGCCTGGACTTCGAGGAGAATTGGTCTGGTTCCCTCAACGCTTGCCGTTATAACGGAGCCAGATACATTTTTTTCACGATCGCTTAAAAACAATTCACTTGGATTTTTAACTTCAGCAAGACCATTCTCATGCATTTCAAAAATGCCTATTTCATTTGTACTTCCGAACCTGTTTTTCTGAGATCTTAAAATTCTGAAGGAATGGTTACTTTCACCCTCGAACTGAAGTACAGTATCGACAATATGTTCAAGGACTTTTGGACCAGCAATTATACCTTCTTTAGTAACGTGGCCGATAAGGATTACAGCAAAATGACCTTTCTTAGCCTCCTCCATTAAAAGGGAGGTACATTCCCTTATTTGGGTAACAGTTCCAGGAGAATTATCAAACTGTTCAGAATGCATAGTTTGAATTGAGTCAATGACTACAATGGATGGTTGAGCTTCTTTAATTGAGGAAAGAATATTATTAAGGTTAGTTTCTGCGAGAATGAAAAAGTTATCAGACTTAATTTTTAGTCTAAGAGCGCGCAGTTTAATTTGTTTAGGGGATTCCTCTCCGGTAACATAAAGAACATTTGAGCTAATATTTGCTGCAGCCTGCATGGCCAAGGTAGATTTGCCGATACCGGGATCCCCACCCAATAAAATAATAGAGCCGGGCATGATACCCCCGCCAAGTACCCTGTCAAATTCCTTAATACCAGTTTTTACTCTATCTTCTTCTGCAGCACTTATCTCATTGATTTTATAAATTGTGGATTTCTGGTTTGCGACAGGACTGTTTTTCCGTTTTGATATTTCGACCAATTCCTCAGAGAAAGAATTCCAACTATCGCATTCAGGGCATTTGCCAAGCCATCGCAGAGACTCGTACCCGCAAGAAGTACAGATATATTTTAATCTGGATTTAGACAAATTTTATAATAATATCTTCATTATTTATTAGAACATCATTTAATCTAGCGAGGTTTTTCCCCCCGGCGGTAGCAAGGTGGGGTCTCCCCCCTCCCTTTCCATCGACCAATTTTGCAAGCTCTCCGACAATTTTACCAGCATTCAGTTTTCTTTCTTTAATTAGATCATCGGTAACAACGGTTAGAATTGATGCTTTACCATCAATTTCGGAGATTAAGGTACCGATGCCATGAGTTATTTTATTTCTTAGTTCCTCACCTAGAGACATAAATTCACCCATATTTTCAGCATTAACTTTGCCTTTATATATATTTATCTCATTCAGAACCGAAGGATTTGAAATTATTGAATTTAATTCAACTAGTTTTGATTGTAATTTAAAGGCAGATATTTTTTTTTCAAGATGCTTATTTTCATCAAGTAATTTTTGGTATTTTTCATCCTGTTCGCGAAGATTATTTAGCTGATGGTTCAGATATTTTTCAATTCCGAATCCTGTAACAGCTTCAATCCTTCTGACACCGCTGGCTATGGATGATTCACTAATTATTTTGAATAACCCTATTTCTGAAGAATTATGGACATGAGTGCCGCCACAGAACTCCATTGAGAAGTCACCGAACTGGACAACATTTACTTTATCGCCATATTTGTCCCCGAAAAACATAAGAGCGCCCATTTTCTTAGCCTGTTCAAAGGGAACATTGCGATGATGCTGAAGAGGAATATTTTCCAGTAATTTTTCGTTAACAAGAGATTCAATGTCAAGTATTTCGGATTCCGACAACTTGACGAAATGGGCAAAATCAAAGCGAAGCCTATCGGGACCCACATATGAACCTGCTTGCTGAACATGGGTACCCAGAATCTTCCTCATAGCAGCATGCATAAAATGAGTGGCTGAATGGTTGCGCATAATTTCCCAGCGCCTTTTCCGATCAACCTCAGCAACTATTTCTATTCCTGTACTATATGATATTTTATTTTCGTTATCGATCACATGGATTGTTTTATCTTCGATTTTTATCAAATCTAACACATTTAATTTATTTCCCTGAATAATAAAATCGCCGAGATCGTCAATCTGACCACCAGCTTCGACATAGAACGGAGTTTTATTAAGAATGACAAGATCTCTTCCTTCTTCTTTTTTGAGACCGATTATTTTAGAGTCAGATTGAAGCTCATCATAACCAGTAAACTCACAGAACCCATCTATCAAATCAAAAGATCTGAGATCATCTATATTTAAGTTAACAGCAACTGATTTTTCTTTAGTGGCAATCCTTCCCTTTTGTCTTTGCTCCTGCATTAAAATATTAAATTTGATTTCGTCAATTGAAAGACCGCGCTCCTTAGCCATAATATTAGTAAGATCGATAGGGAAACCATATGTATCGTAAAGCTTAAATACGTCATCGCCAGGTATAATATTCTTGTTTTGCTTCTGAAGATCGTTTGCTATTTTATCGAATAATTCTATTCCTCTGTCCAAAGTAATATTAAAGCTTTCCTCTTCAGAACGAATAATTTTTTCAATATACTCCTGTTTCTCTTTTATTTCAGGAAATACATCTCCCATTGTTTTAACAAGAACCGGAACAAGTTTATAGAGGAACGGGTTAAGAAGATTTATTTTTCTACCGTAACGGGCAGCCCTTCTGAGAATTCTTCTTAAAACATATCCTCTTCCATCATTACCAGGGACAGCACCATCTCCGATAGCAAAGGTTAAAGTTCTAATATGATCGGCAATCACTCGCATGGGTATTTTATTTTTTTCGCTGTCGTATTGAACTTTTGACAAATCGACAATTAAATTTATCAGAGGAGAAAAAACATCAGTATCATAATTAGATGTTTTTTTCTGTAATACCGCACATACGCGTTCAAATCCCATTCCCGTATCAACATGTTTAGAAGGAAGATTAAGCAGTTTACCATCCGTATCCCTAAAATTCTGAATAAAAACAAGATTCCAAATCTCGATACATTCGGGAAGTCCGGCATTAACATATTTTGGATTCTCAATATCATCACTTAAATTTATATGAATTTCTGAACATGGACCGCATGGACCGGTTTCTCCCATTTCCCAGAAATTATCTTTCTCTCCAAATTTTAATATATGAGAATGTTTGATGTCTGTTTCAGTTTTCCAGAAATCTAGGGCTTCAACATCCGTATTATAAACGGTAGCCCATAATCTTTCTTTAGGTAGTTTCCACACATCAGTTAATAATTCCCATGCCCAGCTTATTGCTTCTTTTTTATAATAATCCCCGAAGGACCAATTTCCAAGCATTTCAAAGAAAGTATGATGGTAGGTATCATATCCAACTTCTTCAAGATCGTTGTGTTTTCCACTTACACGGATACATTTTTGAGTATCAGCGGCTCTTTTGTATTCTCTTGTCCCGGTACCGATGAAAACATCTTTAAACTGGTTCATGCCTGCATTAGTAAATAGTAATGTGGGATCATTATAAGGTACGACAGGGGAGCTTGGAACAATCTTATGGTGCTTTTTCTTAAAAAAATCTAAAAACTGCTCTCTTATTTCGCTCGAAGTCATACAATCCTAAAGTTATTTTAATGTTTAAAGATAAGAAATTAGACCATAACCATAAATGTAAAAGATTGCTTTTTATGCACCTTACTTTTACCTTTGCAAGTAATAAAATTCATATTATTGACAGGAATAATGTCTTTAAATACCCCTTCTACTGATAGTGAATTAATGCAAAGAGTCCGCGTCAATGACTCAAAAGCTTTAGAAGCATTATACAACCGCTATTCACCAATTCTATATACACTAATTAAGAAAATAGTGGTTGATGAAGAAATTGCAAAAGATGTTCTGAGTGATGTATTTGTAATCATTTGGAGAAAAATTGATTTGTTCGATTTTAATTCGAATAATGTATACACATGGATAATTACCATCACTCGAAATAAAGCTGTTGACACGATTAGGAGAGCCCGAAATTCTTCTGAGATGGAGCCTTACACTGAAGAATATGAAAACAATAAAATTATTCCAAAGCTTTCACAATCAATTGACCCAGTTGATCTAGAAACTGCCAATAATATCAGGGAGGAAGTTGAAGCTGCTTTAAATAAGCTTACAGATGCACAGCAATTCGTAATTAATTTAGCTTACTATGAGGGTCTGACCCAGAAGGAAATAGCTGACAGACTTAAGATCCCAGTGGCCACAGTAAAATCAAAAATCAAAATTGCTTTAGGCAATCTGAAAAATAATTTAGTAAGGGGAGATATATAATTGGAGAATATTAATGATCTAATTTATGCTTATTCCCTTGGCTGTTTAGAGGATGATGAACTTCAAAGGTTGAAATCCTACCAGGATAGTGAAGAGGAGCCGGAACTTAGGGAATTGGGGGAATTTCAAAACCTTGTTTCTTTACTACCCTCAACATTAACAATTGAAAATCCTGATCCCGAATTAAAAGATAATGTAGCAAAGAAATTATACCGGTTAAAAGATGAGATAAAAGCGCAACGGCAAAAGAACAAACCAATGATTAATGTTCAGGAAACTAATGTTGAAAAAGAGCCTGAAATTTCTTTAACAGAAATGGTAAATTCTTTGAAGGAACCTGAATATTCTTTGAAAGAACCTGAAGGACAGACTCCGGAGAATAACACATTTCAAGCTAACGAGCTAGACGACAATGATGCACAAAATCTTGTTGAAGGGACATTTGATTTATCAAGTATTAAAAAAAATCCTCCTTTCATAATGACGCCTCCTGCTGTTAAGAAGAATAATAATTTTATGATATGGGGTATTGTTATAATTATTCTTCTGGCTTTAGGTATTATGGTTGTATATTTCAATATGTCATTAAAAACAAATAGTTTAAATAGTGAAGTTGAAAAGCTTAAAAAAGAAATAGGAAGTTTTAATGTACGGCTAATTAGCAACCAGGAGATCTCAGAAATTCTTCAATCTCCGGATGTTCAGATAATCAACCTAAAAGGAACAAATTTAACTCCTACCAGTTTTGGAAAAATTATTATTGGAGCAGACCGAGAGACTGGATATATACAATTAGCACAGATGCCATCTGTTGCAGAATATAAATTATTCCAATTATGGGTAAGTATCTCTGGTAGTTATATTAGTCTAAAGACATTTCAACCTTCAGATACGATGGGATTTTATTCATTCAAAATGTTAAATTTGCCAAAGGGGGATGAAATCAATTTTTTAGTTACAGAAGAATCGTCAAAGGGCTCAACAACTCCAGATAGTAAAATATTTTTACGCGGTTCATTTACTCCTTAGAAATATTCGCTTTCCTGAAAAGAAAAAAGATCCCTCCAAAAATTAGTATCAAAGGCCAATATTTTTCAACCACTCTTATAAATGAAGAAATAAATGATGGGAATGAAATCTCACCGTGAGTAATGGTAATTATAATTCCAGCTGCAATAAATAATAGTGACAAAAGAAGCAGATATGTTTTCTGTCCCCCATCTATATAAATCATTAATAGTCCGATCCCTATAATCATGAGAGAGGATGGAATAATTAATTTGGAAATATGTTGTATTTCAAAATTGGAAATAATAAACAAAACCAACCCTACCAGAAATATTATTGTTGAGGCAAATAAAACCCCTTTTCTATTACTGCCAAAAGAATTGAATGTATAACTTAATCCGAAGAAAATAAATACATAGCCCAGAAGTTCAACATTATGAAGATTGATAATGCCTGTTATCTTCAATAGGATTAGAAATATTAAAAAGATTAAAAGATATGATATAATTGACTGATGTTTTTCCAATTAAATTATCCTTTATTCATTTTTGTTGATTTTTCATTTGATCCAGAATTACAAAACATAATATATTGAAAGAAATGCAGGAAATTAAAGAGTTTATTCCTATTTCTCAAATAATCGAAGAGTTAGTTAAGACACGAATTTGAATATCGTGTACTTTTAGTTTAATTTATAAAAGAATTTTTCATATTTACAATGACTACAATAAAAAAAGAACCTAAAATAAGTGTCGGAATACTATCTGAAAAGAAAATAAACTTTGATCTTTACGGGGAATTTAATATAGAGGGACTTAATCAAATTTTAAGCGGGCGATTCAGTGCAGAACTAATAAAGGATAATATTATATGTAAACGGGGGGAAGATGTATTTGAGTTCCAAAATGAAGTTTTATTTGAACCAGTTGATCCAAGAATAGAATCTTTTTTAATTAAAGATGTAATTATTGGACTAAAATTTCATTGGGAAAGAAGGGAGAAACAAAGATTTTCAGGGACCTTGAAAATTATTAAGGATAGCGGAAAACTTACTGTAATTAATATTATTTCCATAGAAAATTATTTATCAAGTGTTATTTCCTCTGAAATGAATGCTAAAAGCTCATTACAACTTTTAAAGGCGCAGGCTATTGTCAGTAGAAGCTGGCTTCTCGATCAATTGCAAAAGTCAAAGCATACTAAAAAAGAAAAAACAAAATCGAAGAATGAATTTGTTTCTGAATTTGAAATTATAAGATGGTATGACAGAGAGGACCATAAACTTTTTGAAGTATGTGCAGACGACCATTGTCAAAGATACCAGGGAATAACAAAAATAATATCAGATGTTGCCAGACAGGCGATTGAACAAACGAAAGGAATTGTTTTAACTTATGAAGATAAACTATGTGATGCAAGATATTCTAAATCTTGCGGAGGAATAACCGAATCTTTCAATAGCGTATGGGAACCAAATCAAATTCCCTATTTGACTTCGGTAATTGATTACAAGTTTGAACCTGAAAATTATGATCTTAATTTTACCATTGAAAAAAATGCTTCAAAATGGATAAAAGGCAACGCACCTTCTTTTTGTAATCTAACTGACAGAAAAATTATATCCCAGGTTCTGAACGATTTTGATCAGGAGACAAAAGACTTTTACAGATGGAGAGTTCAATATACCCAGGAGGAATTAAAAGATTTAATTAATTCAAAGACTCAACTGGATTTCGGAGATATCCTCGATCTAATTCCAATTCAAAGGGGCGATTCGGCAAGGATTGTAAAACTTAAAATTAAGGGAACAAAAAAAGAGTTTATATTCGGAAAAGAACTTGAAATAAGAAGAATATTATCCAATAGTCATTTATATTCTTCAGCTTTTGTTGTTGAGAAGGGAGAGATTGAAAATAATATCCCAAAGAATTTTACAATATATGGTGCAGGATGGGGGCATGGAGTTGGATTTTGTCAGATAGGGGGGGCATATATGGCTTCCAAAGGGTATCAATTTGATGAGATTCTCTTCCACTATTTTACAGATACAATATTAAAAAAGTTATATTAATTTTGAGCAAAGCATTATTATGGAGAACAGGTTGAAAGTAACATGCAGCTCTGAATTTAATTTTCCCAATTGTACTGTTTTTAGAGTTGACCCACTTTTAAGTTGTGAATCCCTTAAACAAATCGATAAATATTCCAGCAGTAAATTTATACTTCTGATTACCTCTGAATCTGTTGTGGAATTAGGGAAATATGAATATGAGAGGTTAGCAAATTTATCAAGTTCAATAAATTCAGGAATTATTTACTCCGATTATAATGATAAAATAAATGGTCTACTGACACCCCATCCTCTTATTGATTACCAGGCTGGGAGTGTCCGTGATAATTTTAATTTCGGACATATATTGTTTTTCAGAAAAGATATTTTCAGTGAAGCTGTAACTAAAATTAATGATAAAAGTAAATATTCAGGACTTTACGATCTTCGTTTAACTATTTCTGATAATTATCCAATTACACGGATTCCGGAATATTTATACACTGCTACCAGCAACGGAATAAGTGAGAAACATTTTGCTTATGTAGATTCAAAGAACAAAGATATTCAGGTTGAAATGGAGAAAGTATTTACAGATTATCTTAATAAGATTAATGCTTTTATGAATCCTCTTGTCGAAAATTTAGATTTATACTCCGAAGTATTTGAAAACGAGGCATCTATTATCATTCCGGTTAAAAACCGGGTAAGGACAATATCAGAAGCAATAAGATCAGCTCTCAGGCAGAAAACTAATTTCTCTTTTAACATTATTGTAATTGATAACCATTCGGATGATGGGACAACTGAAGTTATCAGGTCGTTTGCAGATTCGAATAATAATCTTATACATTTAATACCACCTGCTTTTAATTTAGGGATTGGCGGGTGCTGGAATGAAGCAGTCAACCTTGGCGAGTGCGGTAGGTTTGCAGTTCAACTAGATAGTGATGACATTTATTCTGATGATCATTCACTGCAAAAAATAGTTGATACATTCAGAAGGGAAAAATGTGCTATGGTTATAGGGAGTTACAAATTAACGGACTTTGAATATAACCTTGTCCCTCCAGGTATAATTGATCACCGTGAGTGGACGGAGAGGAACGGACTGAATAATGCACTGAGAATAAACGGTTTTGGCGCTCCAAGAGCTTTTTTTACACCAGTAGTAAGAAAAATTTATTTCCCGAATGTAAGTTATGGAGAGGACTATGCATCCGGGTTAGCAATTTCCCGACAATATAAAATTGGACGGATTTATGAACCGATATATATATGCAGGAGGTGGGAAGGAAACTCCGACTCATTTCTATCAGTTGACAAAGAGAATTTGTATAATTCCTATAAGGATAAAATAAGGACATTCGAAATATTAATCAGACAAAAGCTTAATGCACGAGAAAATGATTGAAGAAGTGACTGCGAATAAAGATACTATTATAAATGAATATATCGGACAGAATAATTTAGGAGAGGCTGCAAAAAGACTCCTTGAATTACAAAAAAAATCCTGGCAGACCCTTTCCTCAGGTTATAATTCATTAAAATTTATAAAGACAAAAGTTATACCTTTTGATGCGTTCAATTTTGCCATTCAGTATAATCCCGGCAGGTATATTTCGACTTCGGCAATGGTGGATGAAAAATCAATTACTAATAGAAAATGTTTCTTGTGTGAGAAAAATCTTCCTGATCAGCAGAAGGGAATACTGATAAATGATTATATCCTTCTGGCGAATCCTTATCCTATATTCCCTGAACATTTTACAATTACTCACAAAATACATAAAGACCAGAGTATAAAGAATAGTTTTGGAGACCTATTATTTTTCAGCAAAATATTTTCAAAGTTCTATACCATATTTTACAATGGTCCGGGATGCGGAGCCTCGGCACCTGATCATTTACATTTTCAGGCTGGTAGTAAATTTTCAATGCCTTTGGATAATGAATATGATACCATTAAAAATAAATATGGAGCCTTATTATCAAATACAAATGATCGTAGTCTATATTTTGTTGATGACGGGATGCGAAAAATCTTTGCAATTGAGGGAAATGAAGAAAAGAACATAATGAATATCTTCAATTTATTTTTGGAAGTTTATTCTTCAGGATCAAATATTTATGAACCTATGATGAATATTCTTTGTTCTTATAATGAAGCAAAAGTCTGGAGGGTTCTTATTATGCTAAGGGCCAAACACCGTCCTGAAGAATTCTATAATAAAGGGGAAGAAAGAATTTTATTCAGCCCAGCTGCTTGTGACTACGGTGGGTTATGCATTACACCTTTGGAAAAAGATTTTGAAAGATTTAATAGTCGTCTTCTTAATAAAATATTTAAGGAGACCAGTATAAGCCAAGCAATATTCCAAAAGTTAAAAGAAGATCTGCAATCAAAAATTTAGAGCGAGTGTATTTATTCCTTACTCATCAGATCACTAAAAAACTGCATATCTTTTGAATCAGAATTTGACATAATAATTTTAATAATTGCAGTAAGTGGAACTGACAAAAGCATTCCAATAATTCCCCAAACGTAACCCCAAAGCAGAACGGATAAAAGGATCAAAAGTGGGTTTAGATTTAATCTTCTGCCAATAAGTTGTGGCTCCAGAACGTTAAAAAAGAGAGTCTGGATAGCCCCTATAATAAGGGCTATTAAAATTGTAAATCCAGCTGAGCCGGTTTGAACTAAAACAAAAACGATTGGCAGCCCTAAAGCAATTGCCGATCCAAGAGAAGGGATAAAATTAAAAAGAAATGTAAACAATGCCCAGACGATAGGGAAATCTATTTTAAATATAAGACATACTATGAATACGGATATACCGGCACCAAGATTAACTCCTATTTTTGCAATTATATATCGTTGAATCTGCTTAGTAATGTTTTTAAAGGTCCCGGCTAATTTATCCTCTCTTTCAGAGGTTTCTCTTTCCAATTTATCGGATTCCGTTTCATTAATACCTGCATTTAGTGTAGCCTTAGCTTTGTCAAGATCATGATCGGGTTTTCTATGCACAAATCTTTTTTTAATAGCCTCATAAATATTATTATGCCCGGTAACTACAAATACAAAGAAAAAAAGAACAAAGAGAACACTTCCTAAAAGTGAAAAAGTAGACGTAAAAATATTCCCGGCAATTG
The DNA here is from genome assembly GCA_031292435.1 of Ignavibacteriaceae bacterium. Classification (GTDB taxonomy): domain Bacteria; phylum Bacteroidota; class Ignavibacteria; order Ignavibacteriales; family Ignavibacteriaceae; genus Fen-1301. The sequence goes on along the minus strand of JARLHD010000556.1, from coordinate 5,318 downwards.
GCTTATAATCCAGATTCCTGATCAGATTATTAATTGAAAAATTATTATAAAAAGGATCTTTTATTCCCAGACCGAGTGAAACATTTTTTACAATAAGATTGAGCTTTTCTTCATATAGAGGCAGCTGATCAGCAAACTGTGAAAACGATCCTATAATAAATGCAGATACACCCCATGCAATCAAAACAGTAATAGAAATATCCAGCAGGATTATTAGGAACATTGGAATTTTGAATTTTGATAATATTTCATTCAGAGGAGAAAAAGCAAAGAACAATAAATACGCAATCACGAAGGGGATAAATATATTGCTTAGCTCTTTTAAGGTAAAACCAATAACAACTAGTCCAATGACTGAAATAAAGAACTTTACAGTTTTATCTTTCCTGATATTTTCCATATTTAATCTATTTTAAATTAGAAGGTACCTGAGGAGTAGATAATAATCTTTCGAATATTTTCCATCTCAAATCAGGATTATTGTCAGTTCCACCATTCTTTATGACATAATCTTTAACTAAATCCTGTCCAACATTATAATTTATAACATAGCTCCGGTAAGTATCAATAAAACGCATTCTTTGTTCCGCTCTTTCTTGGGACATCATTGCATATTTTTGAAGCCATTTGATAGTTTCATTTCTGTTCATTTCCCCGTTTATATAATTCCTGGCAGCTTCATTACCTGCGTAATCAAGTTCGGAATATAAATTAATAATTTTATAATAACGATCGGCAGTGGAAGGATCCAAACCAGCAAGTGGGAAAAGGACTTCCTTTTCGAATTTTATCCTGGAATCGCCAGGAAAAGCAACCTGAATTCCGAAATTAGCGCTGCCTTCTGCTATAAGAGACTGAGGACTATAAAGAGGATAGACAGTAAACTCCATCCATTTATGTCCATTAACCAAATACTTTTCCAAAAGAGTATTGTATACATGATGCCCGGGATACCCTTCATGAGCCGCCAGATCCACAGCACGATCGATATAGATTGGAAGACTTGTATTTACCTGTATAATACTATAGCTATTTCCCTTATACCAATTATATGCCCCCCAGGGTTTATCTTTAACATATTCAACAGAAAAATTTTCATTAGGGGGCAGAGTTATATGCTGTAATGTTCTTTTCCTGCATTCATTTATTGCTGTTGAAAAAACAACCTTTAGCTTTTCTACAGGTATAATAAAGGATTTGCGAAATTCAGATAACCTTTCAGCTATATCTCCTTTACCGGGAAGAGCATTATCAAGTTTATCAATTACAGATTTGAAAAAGTCGTTTGAATGCTTTGGGGCTTCAACATCATACAGATTTTTAGTCTCCTCATCGAAAGTGAAAACTGCGCCGGCAAGCATGGATATTCGTGTTCTAACAGCGAGAAGTTCCTTATATAAAAATTTATATCTAAGTGTCTCGATCTCATTTGCTTTATAATCGCTTAATGCGTCAAGACTATCGAGTAATCTTCCCGATTCTTTGAACAGTTTTTGAATCTGTACCGAATCTTTTACAACAACTGAAGAATCAACAGGTTTCCATTCAGCCGGACCATAATATGCATCGACATATCCCGGGTCATGAAGACCCACTTTCAGTACTAACTTAACATAATCTTCTGCAAGAATATTCATTTTTGATTCCAGTTCATTATTTGTTGCCTGATTATTTGTCTTACTACAGGAAAATTGAGCAAATATTAGAAATGAGATAATAATAAATTTTGATTTCATCATTCAACTCCCTGCTTTTTTTCTCTCGCTTTCCTTGCAGCGATAAATGAATTAATAGCCAGAATCAAAAACATTAAACAAAGCAATGACATTACAATAAGTATAATCGAGGACCTATCATTATTTCCTAAAATTACTTTGTGTGCTAATCTATAAACACTGCCAATTAATCCCAAAAGTATAAGAACTGAGGCAGCATGCATAGAATGTTTAAGTTTATTATCATCAAAGGCTAGTATACCTAGAAATATTATCGGAACCCCGATAAATAAAGGAATTAATGCAGTTACACTAATCCTGCCCATTCCAAAATATCCATATAATCCAAGTACTGATAATAGGACCCCGAAAACCACAGAAATTTTAGGCATTAGATCTCCATATTAGTTTAATCTAATTTATACATACTCCAGCTTAGGCCATCCTGGGATACCGGAAGTTTATTATTAATAATATTAAATTTTTCATTAGTAATTAGATTAACAGCTTGTTTTAAATTATAAAAGACAGGCAGGTTAATTTCAAAACTAGTTTTACTGTCTCTTTTATTTAAAGCAATCAATATCCGTTCATTCATGTCAGAACGTAAATAGACATAGTTTTTTTCATCAGCTTTGAGAGTAAAGAAATCTCCATATCTGAGTGCGGGATGATCTTTTCTGAGGTTGATAATCTTTCTAACCTGCACTAGAGTATTTTTTTCCCAGGGAGTAAGGTCGGCACCAAATCTCATCATTCTTCTATTATCAGGATCACCTGCGCCAGTCATTCCAATTTCATCCCCATAATCAATAATAGGAATACCCGGTATTGAATTCAGATAAGCAAGGAAAAGTTCAAGTTTCTGATAACTTGATTCTTTTTTTACTGTAGGAGGGTTAGTCCAACCTAATTCATTTGCGTCCTTGGTTGTATCTGTAACTTCTCCATCTGCATAAGCCATAAATCTAACTTTATCATTGCTATCCATAATATTCCCCATCAGGTTATTATATCCATAAACCTGGAAAGTTTTTTTCAACTGTTCATCCAAAGATTTAAACGAAACATTTGAACTAAAAGTTGGAATAGCAGTATCATATAATAAAAAATTGAATTGAGCATCCAGCTGACCATTATTTACATATGAGCTGACCAATTCATAAGTTCCAAAAGTTTCTCCTATCTGGTATATAAGCTTTTTCCCCTGAAAATCTTTTTTAAGTTTCTCAGTCAAACGGCGCCAGAATATATTGGGGACGTGTTTAACCGCATCATGCCTGAACCCATCGATACCTGTAGTTTTAATCCACCAGACAGCATTATCGGTCATAGTTTCAAGGGCCGCCTTTGAATGTATATAATCAAATTTTGGCATAAATGGTTCAAACCAAGTGGTAAGGCGGTAATCATCCCATCTGCGCAGATTTCTTGTTCCATCAGGAAGATATAAGTTCCCGAACCAGTCACGGTGTTCTTTCCAGAATGGATGTTCAATTGTAACATGGTTAGCTATATAATCAAGAATGACTTTCATATTATGGCTATGAGCAAGCTTAACAAGTTTCTTTAGTAGATCCATATTTCCAAATCGCTCCTCAACTCTGGTAGAGCTTATTGGCCAATAGCCATGGTAACCGGAATAATATCTATGCGGTGGAGGATATTCCTGATATGATTTATCAGTATTATCCACTACAGGTGAAAGCCATATCATATTTATTCCCAAAGAATCAAAATAACCATCATTTATTTTATCAATAATTCCCTGAAGATCGCCCCCCTCATAATTTGCTTGTTTTGCTAAATGTGGATCATTAACAGGAATACTGTTGGTTTTGTCTCCATCGTAAAATCGGTCTACCAGCAAAGCGTAAATGATGTTATCATAATTACTTTGTTTCATATTATTATTAGCAGCGATTTCACCATTATAAAAATCTACTGTTTGAATATTTGAAGTGATACTAGATTCATTTATAACAACCCTGATAACCGGATTTTTCTGAACATTCTGTTTTGATAGAGAGATAGTTATTCTATTTCCATCAATCTTAATTTTACTATCGGGAAGTTTTGAATTATTAAATAGAGCTATTACTGATGATCTCTGCAATGGAGAATTGTTTTCTTTTTCATAATAAAAAATAAGCTCCGTGTTTCCTTTATCTTCCTGTTTTCCAAGAACATGAAGAAATACATTTTCAGAATTTAATGGCTTAATGTTAATGATTGAGTTAAAGCTTCCCATGCCATTCGAGATCTTTTCTCTATTTAATGGATCCACTACTTCTACCGAATCTACGAAAAACTTGTATTCATAACTTCCTGGATCAAGAGGAATCGTGATTTCATATGTACCCGGGGATTTCTTATCACTCATCGGGAGCTCTCCTCTATTCCATCCATTAAAACTCCCAAAAAGATTAACTTTATTTACCTTCTCTGGAGGAGTATATGTAAAGGTTTTATTTACTTTAGCGCTTGTCTTATATGGAATTACGTAATTTTCTCCACCTTTGGTAAAACTTATAAGTCCAATGCCATTAAAGTTTTCGGAAGGAGTAAGAATTAGATATTTGTTCTTTACATAATTGGTTTTAATATCCGGATTTGGTTTCAACTTCAGGTTATAATTATCAGAATAAAAAATATCGCTTATCAGAACTGTATCAGTTTTCCCCGGGGTCAAACTAAGAGGTTGTATAATGTCTTTTATGCCAGAGGCAAAAACATTCTGGAGCAATAATAAAATTACAAGTGCAAGTATTTTTTTCATAGTATTAATTTATTTATAATATTTAATATATTAATTATTACTAACTTCTATCTTTTGCAATTCCCTTTCGCCAATCTGCTGACGCCACATCGCATAATAAAGTCCTTTAGTTTCAAGCAGTTCCTTATGTTTACCCGATTCAATAATATGACCTCTTTCAAGAACATATATTTTGTCGGCATGCAGTACAGTAGAAAGGCGGTGAGCTATAAGTATTACGATAAGATTCCTGCTCCCGGAAATATTCCTGATTGTCTCACTTATTTCTTCTTCGGTTATAGAATCAAGTGATGAAGTGGCTTCATCGAAGACAAGAATTTGAGGTTTTCTTAAAAGAGCTCTTGCAATTGATAAACGTTGTTTTTCCCCACCTGAAACCTTAACTCCTCCTTCGCCAATCATTGTATCCAACCCCCTATCGGCTCTTGCAAGCAGAGGCTGACATGCCGCCTGATTTAGAACATCCGTTATTTCCAGATCGGAAGCAGTTGGATTAACATAAAGAAGGTTTTCTTTAATAGTTCCTGAAAAAAGCTGGGTATCCTGTGTAACAAATCCAATTCTTCCCCTTAGTTGATCAAAGTCAATTGTATTGCCTGCATGACCATTATATAAAATATTCCCTTCCTGCGGTGAGTAAAGTCCAACAAGTAATTTAACCAGTGTTGTTTTACCAGCACCGGAAGGCCCTACAAATGCAATAGTCTCTCCTACCTTCGTCTCAAAATTTATGTTATCTAATGCTTTGGATGCTGTAGACTGATGTTTAAATCCTACACCATCAAATTCCAAAGTCTGCACGTTATCTATCAAAACCGGATTAG
>JARLHD010000077.1 GCA_031292435.1 Ignavibacteriaceae bacterium | reverse complement strand
TAAATGTGTCATTGTTTCGTAAGTATATCTTCTCTAACCATTCTCCTCAATAATTAACCGTTTCATATATACCTTAATATATAGCTAGATTACTCTTATATATACTATAAATATGAAAAAGATCAACTTGAGAGCAAGGTGAGAGCAACCTGGGAGCAACTTGAAATGTCGGCAAATTGGGATTTTATATGTTCGCCTCCCCTCCCCTCTCGCTGTCGATGTCTCTCCTTTTATAAAACCTTATTATCTTACCTGAAAATGAGTCCACTCTATGAATAGTAGCTTAACTTTTTTATTTTTTGCCATTGTATTAAAAATGGATAAAAATCAATTAATGTAAGTACTAAAAAATTATCGCATTCTTAATCTTGTGATTTTTCTAAACTTGTCTTCAACTTTTAATTCTGGAATATGGTTGATCTAAATTGCAATTACTCCTTGTTTCCGGCTGAGCATATAAAGGAATATTGCAACCAACAAACTTATACCCCCGGATAATAAAAATGGAACTTCCGCCCCAAACTTATCCCACAATAATCCCGTTACAACTGATCCCAGCATAATAGAAATACTCGAAAGCATTGTTATCAGCCCTATCGCAGATGCTCTTTTATTATCGGGAACCAGATCAGAAACCCATGCCTTCAATACTCCCTCTGAAAAAGTAGCATACAAACCATAAAAGAAAAACAATCCCCATATAACCCCAATCCCTGAAGATAAGCCGAATCCTGTATAAACTCCTGAGAATATCAAAAGTCCTGCAATGAATATATTTTTCTTTCCTAATTTATCAGCTAGAATTCCCACAGGATAAGAAGCCGAGGCATAAATTAAATTGTAAAATACATATACTAATATCGCCGCTGATGTTGAATGTGAAATATCCTTCGATCTTAATATCAAAAATACATCACTGCTGTTAACCAGCGAAAATAAAGTAAATAGGATTGTCAGAATTTTATAATCCTTAGGCGCTTCCTTCCAAAACCCGATAGGAAATAACTTCCTGCTTCTCTGGGCAATATCTATCTTCCTGTCTTTTATTAACAAAGAAACACCAATTGCTGCAAGGGATGGCACAAATGCTATTAAGAACACTAACCTGAAATTATTCGAATAAATATTCAACAGAAGCAGGGCAATCAATGGTCCTATTACTGCCCCTAATGTATCCATCCCTCTGTGGAACCCGAAAATTGCCCCCGTATTGTTGTCGCCGGAATAACTCGCTAGTAGTGCGTCCCTTGGCGATGTCCTCATCCCTTTCCCTATTCTGTCCGTTACCCTCGAATAAAGAACCGTAGTAATGTCTGGTATTAACCCCGGCAATGGTTTTGAAAAAGCAGATAAGCTGTAACCCATCACAACAAATATCGAACGCTTTCCAAGCTTATCTGATAAGAATCCGAAATATCCTTTCAGGAATCCGGCCGTTAATTCCGCTAGCCCCTCTATCAAACCGATAATTGCCATCGATGCCCCCAGCACTCCTGATAAAAAAATAGGAGTTACCGGATACAGCATCTCGCTCGCCATATCGGTAAAAAGACTTATAAGCCCAAGTAAAATTACTTGCCGGGGTATCCCCTTAAGCTTCATCTAAAGTGAAACCGACCTTTATAGAAACCTGCCAGTGTGAAACTTTCCCTTCTTCTATATGCCCCCTTGTATCAATAACTTCAAACCATCTCATATTATGGACAGTTTTAGCCGCTCTCTCTACTGCATTCTTTATCGCCTGATCATAACTTATTGGTGATGTACCGGTTAATTCTATATGCTTATAAATATGATTGCTCATTTTTGCTCCTTCCTTTATTTTGAATTAAATGTTTGAAAAAAGTATTAAATTCACCCCATTATTACAAATTAAATATCACAGGAATTATGAATCTTATTGATATACAAAATGAAATTAAAAAAAACGCCAACCCTCAAAAGGCTGCTCTTCTGCAAAGGTTCTTTAAAACAGGTCCCGGTGAATATGGCGAGGGAGATATTTTCCTCGGAATTATGGTCCCGGTGCAAAGATCAATTGCTAAAAAATATAAAGATCTTCCCCTAAAAGATATTAAAGCACTCCTTAATTCCGATAAGCATGAGGAACGGCTTATCGCTTTGCTCATTCTTGTTGAACAGTTTAAAAAAGGTGAAGAACAATTAAAAGAAGATATATTTACTTTCTATCATCTCCACAGGAAAAGAATTAACAACTGGGATCTTGTTGATCTCACAGCACATATAATCTCCGGTTCATATCTTATGGATAAAGATAAAACTATCCTCTATAAATTGGCTGAATCAGAAAATATATGGGATAGAAGAATCGCTGTATTGTCAACTTTTCATTTTATTAAAAACAATGTATTCGATGATGCCCTGGGTGTTGCTGAATTACTTATCAACGATAAACATGATCTTATTCAAAAAGCAGTCGGCTGGATGTTACGCGAAATAGGGAACAGGGATATAAATACAGAAGAAGGATTTTTAGAAAAACATTATAAGAATATGCCAAGAACAATGCTACGCTATGCAATTGAGAAATTTCCTGAAAAGAAAAGACTCGCTTATCTGAAGGGAACAGTTTAACATGTCCAAACAGGCAATCGACCCCGGCTTGGGTGAAAAATTCGGGGGCAAAACAAAAAGGATTATAAACCCCGACGGTTCCTTCAATGTCAGAAGAAGGAATACCGGATATAGTCCAAGGGATATCTATCATTTCCTTGTTAATTTATCCTGGACAAAATTCTTTCTCCTTATCCTTGCAGGCTATTTCCTTGTAAATCTAATTTTTGGAACAGTCTATTATGCCATTGGTGTCGAGAATCTTCGCAATGCGATTGATAAATCACCAATGCAAAGTTATTTGAACGCTTACTTTTTTAGCGTACAGACATTTACTACCGTCGGCTATGGCGGTATGGTACCAAGTGGGTTACCAGCAAATTTCGTTGCCTCTATTGAGGCATTGGTTGGACTCCTTGGTTTTGCTATCGCTACCGGCCTCCTATATGGTAGATTCTCACGTCCCTCCACAAGAATTTTATTCAGCAGAAATGCTGTCGTCTCCCCCTATCATGATAAAACTGCACTTATGTTCAGGCTTGCCAATCAAAGAAATAATGACATTATTGAAGTCGAGGCAAATGTTCTCGCTGTCTTTATAGATAAGGATACTAACAACAGGAAATATTTCGGGATGAATCTCGAAAGAAATTCTGTCTATTTCTTTCCTTTAAGCTGGACAGTCGTTCACCCCATTGATGAATTAAGCCCTTTTTATAATAAAACCCTTGATGAGTTGAAGGAACTTAAAACAGAAATTCTTATTCAGTTCAAAGGTTTTGATGATACCTTCAGCCAGACTGTCCATACTAAATATTCGTATTCTCTCGACGAGATCATATGGAATGCTAAATTTAAGCCCGCTTTTGAACCCGACCCTAAAGGTGAGATTATTTTCGACCTTAACCGGATTCATGATTATGAAGTTATTTAATACCTTCCTTTTTTAAGAATTAAACCTGAAAAACGTTTATATTTGTTCTTCATAATTCATAATAAAAAGTAAGAAAATCATATTCTATGAAAACAAAAAGTCAGATAGTTCACAATTGGCTCCCACGTTATACCGGTACTGATGTAAAGGATTTTGGAAAGTATATCATCCTGGTCAATTTTCAGGAATATGTTAATATGTTTGCAGCTAAGTTTAATGTTCCTGTAAACGGACTTAACCGCGCTATGCCTAATGCAACGGCTGAAGGAATTACCATTATAAATTTCGGTATGGGGAGTGCTAATGCGGCAACAATTATCGACCTTCTCTCTGCAATACCTCCTACTGCTTGTTTGTTTCTTGGTAAATGCGGTGGTCTAAAGAAAATAAATAAATTAGGTGACCTTATTCTTCCCCTTGCTGCAATTAGAGGGGAGGGAACATCTAACGATTATTTCCCTCCCGAAGTGCCCGCCCTTCCTGCATTCAATCTGCAGAAAGCTGTTTCTACTACAATGCGTAATTTCGAACGCGATTATTGGACAGGAACTATCTACACAACTAACCGTCGCGTGTGGGAACATGATGAAGTATTCAAAAGTTACCTCAGCTCAATAAGATGTATGGGTATTGATATGGAAACAGCAACTATCTTTTCCGCAGGATTCTATAATAAAATTCCTTGTGGTGCTCTGCTTCTTGTTTCCGATCAGCCAATGTCTCCCCATGGTGTTAAAACTACAGTCAGTGATAAAAAAGTTACTGAACAGTTTGCTCAGTTGCACCTTGAAATAGGGATTGCCGCTCTCCAGGAACTGATTAATAATGGAATTACCGTTAAGCATCTGAGATTCTGATTTCAGGGTTTTTTGATTTCAGTTTCCTTATTTTAGCACACTAATTCTTTTAATAAATCTAAAGTCATAATTAAGATATGCCAATGAAATTATTTTATACTCTTTTAGTATTATTTATTTTAATCAATAATGCCATTCTGCCTCAGATATCCGGAAAAATTCTCGATGATAATACAAACCTCCCTGTCCCCGATGTAACAGTTACTTTAACAGGTTTGCAGATTGCAACTACTTCTGATAGTGCAGGATTATTTTCATTCAATGTCCCTCCTTCGTCTTATAGTCTTTCATTTTATCATATCGGTTATAAATCGTTTAATACAAGAACTGACTTTATTAAAGATACCCCCCCATATTTATTCATAATTCACTCCTCCATGATAACTTATGGAGAAGTTACTGTTACAAGCACACGTTTTGAACAGCCAATCAGGGATGTTCCTCTTCCAATGGAGATAGTGAATAAAGATGATATTCTTAATTCAACTTCAGTGTCTGTCCCCGACGTTCTTCAAAACCAGCCGGGTGTCGCAATTGCTAGGGATGGAATTTGGGGAACAGACATAAGCATTAGAGGACTTGGTCGCCAGAATATCGTTACTCTTGTTGATGGTAACCGGATTGAAACAGCATCCAACCATGCCGCAACTCTTGACCTAGTAGATATGTATGATGTAGACAAAATCGAAATTATTAAAGGCGGGATTTCATCTTTATATGGAACAGGGGCTGAAGGCGGCATCGTAAATATTACAACCAAAACAGGAACATATACAGACAGGTTATCATTATCCGGAAGTCTTACAACAGGTTATAATTCAGTTAATCAGGCAGGTGCGGGTTATCTGAATCTGATCTCCTCTTCTTCAAATTGGTATGCCAAAATAAGCGGTACTCTCCGCTCCGCTCTTAACACTAAAACTCCTGATGGTACATTATTAAACAGCCAGTATAATGATGATAATTTATCCGCTGATTTGGGTGTTAAACCAGCAGATAATCAGGAACTTTTATTAAAGTATCAGCGCTTCCATGGAGAAGATATTGGTATTCCCGGTGCAAAAGCTTTTCCAACCATTGCCCAGGCAAAATATCTGCTTGCTGAAAGGGATATGTATAGCGCTGAATATAAATTTAAAGATCTTCTTCCTTCTCTTTCAAATTTATCTCTCAAATACTATTACCAGGATATTAAACGTGATGTTCAGTTAATTGTTCAACCTAGTGCAAGTGTAACTCAAACAGTTACTCCATCTGCAGATCATAGCACCTGGGGAACTCAATTACTTTCCAATTGGACATTATCAAGCCTGAATCAACTTTCCGCAGGTATAGATGTATGGCAGAGAACTTTCACAGGATTTAGGGAAACTCAGGTAAATTCTCCCGCAGGCATTTCTATTACAGGTGACTTTCCTGTACCCAATTCTAAATATTTAAGCTCCGGTGCATTTGCACAGGATGAATCTTCACTCCTTGATAATAAGCTGAAAGTCAATTTCGGAGGAAGATATGATATTATTAAAGTTACCAATGATGACGCTCTGAATCCATCTTATATAATTACTAATGGAATAATTAATAATAATCCACCCCATAATTCAATTTCCTCATTCTATGCAAGTTCTGCACAGGATAAAAGTTGGAGCGGAAACCTGGGTTTATTATACACTCTGGTTAATGATGTTGACGTAACTTTTAATATCGCTCATGCTTTCCGTTCACCGGTTCAGGAAGAACGGTTTCAATACATAAACCTCGGCGGTAATATCTATCTTGGTAATCCGAATCTGAAACCTGAACAGGGGAATTTTCTTGATCTAGGAGTCCGTTTCTGGAAACCAAATTATACTTTTAAGGGAAACGTATTTCTTAATAATATTATGGACCTTGTTATTGATCAGCACGATACTGGAATTGTCTACCGCAAAGCCAATGTTGGAAAAGCCCGGCTTTACGGATATGATTTTGGATTCGAATATAACTTCTGGACTACTCTTGTAACTTATGGTAACCTTTCTTATGTAAGAGGGGAGGATTTATTGAATAATATCAACCTTCCTCAGATAACCCCGCTTAATGGAAGACTTGGTATAAGGCTGCCTGTCTACAATTATCTAAATGCTGATATAAGTTCAACTCTATTTGCTAAACAGGATAATCTTGGGCCCGCTGAAATTGCTACTCCTTCTTATGCAGTGTTTGATTTCTATTTGAATACAAACCTGATCAGTTGGAATTTCTTCCGCTTACGGTTGTTCGGCGGTGTTGAGAATATATTTAATAAATCCTATCGTGAGTTTCTCTCAACAAACCGGGGTATTGTGAAGAGTGAACCGGGAAGGGATTTCTTTTTAAAGCTTCAGGTTAACTGGTAATATTATGAATTGGTTTTATATAGCCCTGATTTCTGCAGTCCTTTCTGCAGCATCTGCTATTTCACAGAAGAAAGTTCTCTTCTCTCTTTCTGCTTTGGAATTTTCATTTCTGGTATCCCTCGTTAATATTCTCTTTGCTGTACCTTTCTTTTTTGGGTTTAATATCGCAGGAATTTCTCCTGAAAGCATAGCAGTCCTTTTCATAAAATCTATTATGGGGGCTTTAGCTTTTTATAATGTTATGCTTGCTTTAAAGAATCTTGATATAAGCGGTGCTCTCCCTCTGCTTGTACTTACTCCCGGATTCGTAGCCTTGTTTGCTTTCCTTTTTGGTCTGGAAAGACTTTCAATTATACAGATCTCAGGGATGATCCTTCTTCTTGCAGGAACCTACCTGCTTGAAATGAAACCAAAACAGGCAATCACTGAACCCTTTAAGGTCTTTTCCAAATCAAAGAATTATCATTATATAGGGTTTGCTCTTCTTCTTTTTACAGCTTCTTCTATCCTCGACAAAGTGCTTCTTGGAAAATACAAAATGCCTCCAAATGCATTTATGGCATTTCAGCAGGTGTTTTATGGATTTGTTATTGGTGCAGTCTATCTCTTTTCCTCCAATATAAAACGTAATCCGCTAAACTCTTTCGATAAAAAAGTTTGGTTATGGATTATACTTATTGCTATTCTGACTGCAGGGTACAGGTACACGCAAATAAGGGCTATTAAGATTGCTCCTGTTTCTCTGGTCCTTTCAGTAAAAAGGATTTCAGTCTTTATTGCAGTAGTAATAGGCGGAAAAATGTTCAATGAGAAGAATTTATTAAGAAAAGCGCTTGCAACAGCAATAATGGTTGCCGGCGCAATAATGATAATGGAGGAAGGATAACCCCCTTTTTCCCTTAAACTAGTTCAATTATATTTCTTAATCTATATTATTGGGGAAAACTTATCCCTGGTGTAAGTTAGAACTAAAGAATTTAATAATTAAGGAATCTATAATGAAATCAATCATTTTATCAGTAATCTTCGTATTGGGGATATCTCTCAACTCATTTGCACAACTTTCCTGGGATATCGATAAAACACATTCCGCTGTAAAATTCGGTGTTACTCACCTTGTTATTTCTACTGTTGAGGGTAATTTCAAAGATTTTAACGCCAATATTTCTACTAAACCTGACGGAAGTCTTGAAAAAATAGAAGCTGATATCAAAACAACTAGTGTAAATACTGAAAATGAACAAAGGGATACTCATTTAAAGTCCGATGACTTCTTCTCTGCTGCCAAATTTCCTGACATGATTTTTGTCAGTAAAAGTATAAAGAAAGTCGGGAAAGATAATTATAAGGTTACAGGCGATCTTACAATCCGTGGTGTAACTAAATCCGTTGTCCTTGATACTAAAAATAATGGTACAATTAAAGACCCATGGGGAAATACAAGATCGGGATGGACAGCTTCTGGTAAAATTAACAGGTTCGATTTCGGTCTGGCATGGAATAAAGCAATCGAAGCAGGTGGACTCGTTGTGGGTAAGGAGGTTTCTATTACCATCAATGCTGAGTTTAGCGCTAAAAAATCATAGTGTCCTCCTAATGTAAAAGCCGGACTCCATGTCCGGCTTTTTCCTCTTACCTGATAAATCTATTATTCACATTCCCCTTTCAAAATGCTCCAATATTATTTAGTAGCAATATAATGAGGTATAAATCTGCTTACATTATCAGTTACTAAAGAAGTATTTTCCCTGATCCCCATTCCGGCAGGTTCCTGGTCAATCATCCATGAACCTATTACAGGATAAGAACCTTCAAATTCAGGAGTTTCAAATAACTGCTGATAAATTAACTTCTGATCACCGTAACTTCCTGCATCTGTCGATGAAGCATCATATCCCGATCCATTATATTTATTGATTGTAACATTATTTCCTTCTCTTCCCAGAATAGGTTTGCTTACATAAGAAAGATTACTCTTAATAAAATAATTATTATCCTCAAATGAAGGAAGCAGTAGAGGATGTCCTGGAAATAATTCCCACATAATAACAAGTATCATTTTGTGGGAGAGGAGCATCTTCCATGCAGGCTCAATCCAGAATGGACTGTTATCATTATCAAACAATCCGCCTGAAAACTTTTCATCAATTAGCCATTCCCATGGATAAAGCTTAAAGATATTATTAATCATTTCATTATTCATATCAACATAAGCTCTTTCATCATCTACGAATCCGATATCTTCTATATAAACTAAGCCTGTTTTTAATTCAGATTGAGTTGCACAATCGCGCAGGTATTCCACTGTTGTAAGGTCTTCAATATTATCTTTAAGGCAGGAGAAATGTAAAAACGCCGGTTCCTTTAAATAAGGAGCTATGTCCTTAAATTTTGCAATTAGTTTTTCATGAATTGAATTGAACTGGTCAAGTTTAGGATCCATATCCTGCAGCCAGTACCATTGCACAATGGCAGCTTCAAATAATGATGTTGGTGTATCGGCGTTATATTCCATCATTTTTAATTGACCGGCTTCAGAAGATAGCATAGGATTATACCCAAGATCGAATCTGCCGTAAATTGCAGGGTGCTCTTCATTCCACGATTTGATAATAATATCCGCAACATTCTTCTGAAGATTGAACCTGTCGAAAAGATTCTTGTCAATAATATGCTGTACAGCTTCAAGACTCATATCATGTAATGTTTTAGTTGCACGTTCAATGCGAAGTATTTCATCCATGGAAAATTCATATGCACGTGACTCATCCCAATACAGGTTGTTCAATGAATGAAAAGTAAACCCCAATTCCTCAACTTTTTCCTGCCAGTTTTCCCTAACTCCCGGTTTGGTTAATTTCATTATGCCCCTGCCCCTGTTCCATGAATTCCGAATCCGCCGCGGCTGATTGAATGACTGCTGAAGACCCTTCCTCCGGAGAAGCTTCTGCCGTTTGCAAAATCACCGGTTGTGTGTGTCAAGTATCTGCCGTTATTATCATAACCGCCATAATAATATGACCGCCTTCCGCTTTGTGAAATCAACCAGTACATAAAAAATGGATTCATACCCCCGTTGTTATAAGCGTAAGTCTGATCCGGATTTTGTGTGTCAGTCTGGACCGTCCAGTCATTATCCTGTTTCTTTTCTTTCTTCTTTTCACATCCCCCGAACATTGCCAGCGATGTGCAAAGTACAAGATTTATAATAGTGCTCTTTTTCATTTCTCTTCCTTTGCCCTGAATGAAATACCGTAAGGTACTGCCACAACAGTATCTTTCTTATTGCCATCTTCATCTTCAACCTGGATTGTCTTAGTTCCCAAAGCCGGAAGTGTGAATGTGCTTTCATTTGTTTTAACCAATTGAGAATGGACATATATTTTTGTGGTCTGATGGAATGTTACACTATCTTTATAATTATGGTAAGTCATCTGGTTTTCAACCAGGTTATCCTTTTGCTGTTCGGGTATTTTAGGCTCCTCTTCCTCCTGGCAACCGGCAATAAATCCTACTAATAAAAATAACAGATATATCTTTTTCATTTTTACCTAATTTGTTAATTTAAAATAATCAAATAAATATCCCCCGATTGTCATAATATTAAAATAATGATAACTTTAATTAACAAAAAAATATAATAACTATGTTGATACTTGTCGGTTCCAAAAATCCTGTTAAAATAGAATCTGTAAAAGATGCTTTTGAAAAGTACTTTCCTAATGTAGAAGTGCAGGGGGTTGAAGTAAGTTCCGGTGTACCCGACCAGCCTGTGAATGACGATACATTTAAAGGAGCACAAAATCGCGCAGAAGCTCTTTTTGTGATAAATAAAGCCAATAAGCTAGGAGCCCAGTATTTTGTAGGTATCGAGGGGGGTATTATAAATATATCCGGAAAATGGTTCTCCTGTGGATGTATCTGCATATTAAACGACAGGGGAATTGCCGGGTTTGGCACTTCTTCCCATTTTAGTCTTCCGGATAATATTATTGATAAACTTTTGCAGGGAATAGAATTAGGGACAGTAATAGATGAAATTACTGATCAGCATAATTCAAAACAAAAATCAGGTGCAATAGGACATTTAACAAAGGATGTAATTATAAGAAAGGATCTTTATACGCAGGGGATAATCACAGCCCTCATCCCATTTCTAAATCCTGACCTTTTTAATTAACAATAAAATTAATGACTATCACAATTTTGAATTGACAAGCACATAATAAAATAATATATTGGTTTCATGTTTAATAGATATTTTATATTATCTCATTCTTCTGCAAACACCTGCTGGTGGCCTCAGGGCCAATAATCATTTCTGTGCCCCTAAACGGGCAAATACATATTTATCATAATTTCTAAAAAATCAAACTGACCCATTAAAGCATAGTTTTATGCAAAACTTTCTTTATTGAGGGATTATTAAAAATTTTATAATTCATGGAGTAAAAAATGTCACAAAAGAAATTTCTATTAGACGAAAACAGAATGCCTAAAACATGGTATAATATTCAGGCGGATTTGCCTGTTCCATTGCCTCCGCCGCTTCACCCCGGAACTAAACAGCCGATCGGTCCCGCTGATTTGGAACCTCTTTTCCCGATGGAATTAATTCTACAGGAAGTGAGTAATGAAAGATATATTGATATTCCGGAGCCAATCCGCGAAGTTTATAAAATATACAGACCTTCTCCCCTTATTCGGGCAACAGGATTAGAAAAAGCACTTGATACGCCTGCAAAAATATATTATAAATATGAAGGTGTTAGTCCGACCGGAAGCCATAAACCAAACACTGCAATACCTCAGGCGTTTTATAATGCTCAATCCGGAATTAAAAAATTAACTACTGAAACAGGGGCAGGCCAATGGGGATCTTCTCTTGCTTTTGCCGGATCAGTTTTCGGTATTGATGTTCATGTATTTATGGTAAAAATTAGTTATGAACAGAAGCCCTATAGAAGGGCAATGATTGAAGCTTTTGGTGCTGAATGTACTGCTAGTCCTTCAAAGCTTACAAACATTGGTAGAGCCATGAGGGAAAAATATCCCGACACACCCGGTAGTCTTGGCATCGCTATTAGCGAAGCTGTTGAAATAGCGGCGATGAATAAAGATACAAAATACAGTCTGGGAAGCGTACTCAATCATGTATTAATGCATCAATCAATTATTGGTGAAGAATCTTTGATGCAATTTGATATGTCGAGGGATTATCCAGATATAATTATTGCCTGCGCAGGGGGCGGAAGTAATTTTGCCGGATTCACCTTTCCGTTCATTGGCGAAATGCTGCGCGGAGGAAAAAAAGTTAGGGTTATAGCTTCTGAACCAAGTGCTTGTCCAAGTCTTACAAAAGGAGTTTATGCCTATGATTTTGGCGATACTGGAAAATTAACTCCTCTTGTAAAAATGCATACACTTGGGAGGGGTTTCATTCCGCCTTCAATTCATGCCGGTGGATTACGCTACCATGGAATGGCTCCGTTAGTAAGTCATTTGAAAGAACTGAATTTAATTGAAGCGCGTGCAGAGGATCAGCTTGAATGTTTTAAAGCAGGTATTCTCTTTGCAAGACACGAAGGAATCATTCCCGCTCCTGAAGCAACGCATGCGATTAAATCTGCGATTGATGAAGCTCTTCTTTGCAAAAAGGAAGGGGTCAGCAGAACAATTGCTTTTAATTTGAGCGGTCATGGTCTTTTGGATCTTGGTTCTTATGCTACATAT
>JARLHD010000555.1 GCA_031292435.1 Ignavibacteriaceae bacterium | reverse complement strand
ATCCTATTATTCTGCTTTACTTCACTCTTATTTATTACGGGTGTTTTTTCTTGAGCTGGTGTTACAACTGATAAAATACCAAGTGCTATAGTAACCAAAATTAAATATTTCATTTATTACTCGATTTAGTTTATAATATTTATCCCCGGAAGACCGGGGATATTTTTAATTTAGATTAAAGGTAAATGTCCAATCTTCCGTTAAAGTTATTATATACCGCCTGTATTTGCATCAGCCTGGAATGTTTCTCCGCCAATTCCAATAACAAGTTTAGCTCCTCCTAATGTAATAGTAAAATCACGATCGATTGTTGTTTCTTTATATTTGGTACCTTTTTGGAATGTAACCGTAGCATGATAATGACCGGTTAAGGTGCCTGATGTCTTTAGATGCCAGTCAAGACCTGTTCCTCGCGGACCTTTAACATTTATAAAGTTAACAGTTATTGTATGATCTAAGGTTCTTACACCTCCGTTTGCGCCCCATATTGTATCAACTGCTGATCTTGTATAAGGTGAACTTGTATTGATAGTTACTGTAGAAGTATTTGTTCCTGTTCCAATCCATATGCATGAAAGTGCAGTCAGCTTATGAGATAACCACAAATTATTAAATTCTCCTGTACCGCCTACAATTTTATGATTTACTGTATAAGCAGTATCGCCGTTGTCTATATACATTTTCTGAAATTGACCAGTGCTATTTAAAAATTGGTGCATATATTCACGTGTATAATGAGAAGCCCAGACTAATTCCGACTTTGAGCGGTCAATGTCAACAGTCCACCACCCGGTTGTAGAATCATATGTCTTTGTTACTGTTGAAACTGTATTAGGATCTGTACCAATTTCTTTTGCCAGAACACCATTATCAGTTGGGGTATTAAGCAAATCAGCAACCTGATCTAAAAGTCCTCCATTGTTTATTGCTAAAGCTCCTCCAAGACTTACTGCTGCATCATTGGTTGCCTGGGGATCCTGTGTCGTGGTCGTTGGGTTAGTAATTGAGTCATTCTTTTTGCACCCTGCAAAGAAAGCAAAGCTAATTAACATAAAAGCTAAGACAATCATAGGGACTGTCCTTATTGAACTGCCTGATTTCATTTCGAGACTCCTATTATTTATGGCTAAAAATTTTAGTTCCTATTCGTTTGACAATGAATAAGGAAACTAAGTTTATATGATTTATAACTCCATATTTTGTGCCAAAAAATTTCTTATTGAATCTTCAACTAAATAATGAAATGAGTCTATATTTTATATGAGTTTAACAATTCCTGATAATTATTTCCTTTTATTAGATATTTTAATTTGCGTTTAAAGTCGTAGTATTTACATACAGTACGCATATTATTCGCGGTATATACTATATTATTTTTAGCCGCATTATTTATCAACCGGGCTGCCAATAAATCTATAAATACCTGCTCCAAGCATCGCACCTGCAATCGGAGCTACCCAGAACAACCACAACTGAGATATCGCCCAGCCGCCGGCATACAAAGCAACGCCTGTACTGCGTGCAGGATTAACTGACGTGTTTGTTACCGGTATGCTGATAAGATGAATTAAGGTAAGCCCCAGACCAATAGCTATTGGAGCAAATCCTTGTGGTGCTCTTTTATCAGTTGCTCCAAGAATAATTATCAGGAAAGCCATTGTCATAACAATTTCACAAACCAGGGCAGACAACAATGAATATCCACCGGGTGAATGGATATCGTAGCCATTTGATGCAAAACCTGCGGACACATCAAATCCCGCCTTACCGCTGGCAATTAATAACAGAATGCCGCCTGCTGCAATCCCCCCCAATACCTGCGCAATTATATACGGCAATAGTTGATTCCCGGGAAAACGCCCGCCCGCCCATAGCCCGATAGATACTGCCGGATTAAGGTGACAACCTGAAATATGCCCGATTGCAAATGCCATTGTCATAACTGTTAAACCGAAAGCTAAAGCAACCCCGACAAATCCGATTCCAAGGTTGGGGAAAGCTGCTGCTAAAACAGCACTACCGCATCCGCCAAGCACCAGCCAAAATGTTCCAATGAATTCTGCACTGTACTTTTTCATATTTTTCTCCTTACGATTGTTGGTTTAAATGATATAATTTATAAGGCCGTTTTATAGAAGAAATAAATAACAAATTATTTAGTAAAGTTAATGTTTATTCCCGGAGCCAGCCCAAGAGATATAGCTACGCTGTTCATTTTATAATCACCAACTTTAATCTTATCAAAATAATCAGAAGCTTTTAAGAGGCATGTGATAATTAAATGAATCATGGAGCTCTTTTTTGTTTCGTCCAGTACTCGTTTTTGTTCATCCTCTGAAACATCTTTTAAAAAATGAAATGTCGCAACTATTACCGGTGGTAGTCCAAGATTAATATTCACACTTTTTAATTCATATCCGGATTGAAGAAAAATTGCTGAGGATCCGCCTATATTCTCAAGGACTTCCTTAATTTTATCTGTCCCCGAATCCTTGAATTCTTGCATAATCTTTTTTTGCTCGTCTCCCCAATCGGTCATTTTATCCTTTATTGCCGAGACAGAATCCTTTGCTTTTGAAAATATATTATCCGTCATAATGGTTCCTTTACAAAGATTGTTTTTTAATTATTTAATCCAATTTACTGATTTAAAGCACTAATGTTATGAAAAATAAGGAATTTAGGAGTTGAAATAAAAGTGGTTCAATAACTATTATTCATTCACATAACTGCTTTTAAATAGTTTTATGTGTTGGAGAACAATGATACCTATAATTATTTATTTGTTAAATTATTTTAATTACTGTAACATAAATAGTAATTTAAATAATTTTTAATGGATCTCCCTCATGACTTTGAAATACATTTTATACTTCTTAATGATGATATTAATCATCCCGTTTTTTTCAACATTCGCTCAGGATAATGATGAATCTGATGTTGCCGAAAGTGAAAACGGAACTCTGATTACTTGCGGTGTCGAAAGATGGGCGGTTAAAACATGTTACGATGCTGATACCGTAAATGTAAATTTCAACAATATCGTTCCAACCACTATTACCTATCAGCGTTCACTTACAGCGCCTACACTACCCGGTGATAACACCACAAGGTTATCAGGTGAAGACACCGTCTTTTCACTCGACTGTCATATAATCGAATGTAAACTGGAGACAGATCAGGATGTTCATGTCGTTATATCTACAATAGGCAATACAGGTGAAACAATGGTGGCTGAAATTGTTAATCCGGAATGCCCTAATATTGTAAACACAAGCAGATATACAATCTTTAAAACTTTAAGAGATTGGTTTATTGCTACTTATAACCCTACAACAAGTTTTAAATCTATTGGTGTGGATATGCATATAACCGGAATAGGATTTTTTGATTTTCTGCATGGGCAAACCGGAATTCCCCCGAATGGAAGGGAAATACATCCTATTCTAACTATGTCCGCTATCGCATTACCCGTTGAACTAACTTCATTTACTTATAAGACTGCTAATAGTTCAATAAAATTAGAATGGGGAACAGCAACGGAAGTCAACAATAACCATTTTGAAATTGAACGTCGGGATATAACGCCATATTGGATAAAAATTGGTGAGGTTAAAGGTGCAGGAACTTGTACCACTCCAAATCAGTACTTTTTTCTGGATAATCACTTCACTTCAAACGGTAAATATTATTACCGATTAAAACAGGTTGATAATAACGGTCAACCTAAATATTCAAATGAAATTGAAGTTGATGTCAATTTTCTTCCATCTATCTACTCCCTGGAGAATAATTTCCCTAATCCTTTTAATCCAAGTACAATTATCAGATATAACCTGCCGTTTGACAGTAATGTAAAATTAGCAGTTTATAATTCTCTTGGTCAGGTTGTTGTCAATGAGTTATCTGCAGGATTTAAAAAAGCCGGAACTTATGATATAAATTTCAATGCTTATTCATTGAACAGTGGTATATATTTCTATACTATCAGGGCAAATTCAACAGATGGTAAGCATAGCTTTACATCAACAAAGAAAATGATTCTAATGAAATAAGGCTCACCGAAATAACCGATAAGTAGTTAGGCACTGGAATAATTTGCTTTTAGCTCATGCTTGATGCATTTATTGCGGGGACCAATGTTGGTGGTGTATATCTCTCAACAAATAATGGAACAAACTGGACTTCGGTCAATAATGGATTAACTAATTCATCCGTTTATGCTCTTACTGTCAGCGGAACAATTCTCTTTGCAGGCACTAATCTTGGTGTATTTCTCTCAACAAATAATGGAACAAGCTGGACTTCGGTCAATAATGGATTAACTAATTCTAACATTTATGCTCTCGCTTTCAGCGGAACAAATCTCTTTGCTGGTACTGGTGATGGTGTATTTCTCTCAACAAATAATGGAACAAGCTGGACTTCGGTCAATAATGGATTAACTAATTATAACATTTATACTCTTGCTGTCAGCGGAACAAATCTCTTTGCGGGGACTTATGGAGCAGGCGTCTGGATACGTCCCCTCGCTGAATTAACTGATGTTACTACAGAAGTAAATAATTTGCCCCGGGAGTTTACCCTTTCTCAGAATTATCCGAATCCATTCAACCCTGTTACTGCAATAAATTATTCTATTGCAAAAGAAGGTAACGTAAAACTCACAATATACAATTCAATTGGAAGTAAAGTGGCGACTATAGTAAATGACTATAAACCTGCAGGTAATTACTCAGTTCAGTTTAACGGTAGTAACCTTGCAAGCGGAATATATTTGTACAGGCTGGAATCAGGTGGCTATACTGCTGTTAAGAAGTTTATTCTGATGAAATAAAATAAAATACCCTATGTTTTACATATTCACAAATTAAGTTTTGATTGCTTTTTAGATAGTTGAATGATTGTATTTGTCATCTTTAGTGACTAATTTGAAAAGTAATTCGAACAATTCAATTCAATAACTTTTGTTTAATTATGGCTATTCCCAATCCCGACTCCTCAATTATTGATCTGTACCCTATTATTTTTAATAATGCATTTGATGCAATAGTTGTTTACGAGACTATTAGGGGGGACAATGGAGAAGTTATTGATTTTACTTTCCGCCATATGAATGATTCTTCCTTTAAAATCCTTACTGGCTCGCGAAAAGATTATATTGGAAAAAGATTCCTTACTTTGTTTCCCTATGCCGTTGAAGATGGTATGTTTGATACCTTCAAATCTGTCTCAGAAACCGGAATATCTGCTGAAAAAGTTTTCTACTATGATTATGGTGAATATAGGGGATGGTATAGGGATTCTGTTTTCCGGCATGGTGATGGAATTATTGTTTATTTCAAAGATATAACTGAAACTAAAGAGCTTGAATTAAAATTAAAAAAAACTATAAAGGAAAAAGAATTACTTCTTAAAGAGATTCACCATCGTGTTAAAAATAATTTGCAGGTTGTCTCAAGTGTTATCAATCTTCAAACATTATATATAAAGGATGCCGCTGATGTTCCGCTCTTTCTTGAAAGCCAGAACAGAATTAAAGCAATAGCACTTATACATAAAAAACTTTATGAAGAAGATGCTTTATCATCAATCAATTTTGAAAATTACATACGCGATCTGATTATAAATCTTTTTACTACCTATCAGGTCAAAAAGGGAAAAATTACTCTGATTTATGATATTGATAATATAGAAACAGGTTCTGATTCTGCAATAAACCTTGGACTCATTTTAAATGAACTAATCTCAAATGCTCTGAAATATGCTTTCCCGGACGAACTAACGGGGGAACTTAAAATTTCAGTTAAAGCAGGATCCGATATTGTTACAGTTACAGTAGAGGATAATGGAACAGGATTCCCGGAAAATATCGATTTCAGGAATTCAGATACCCTCGGTTTGCAGCTTGTAAATTCACTTGTAGCTCAATATGATGGCAAAATCGAACTTGACAGTTTAAATGGTACAAAGTTTATATTGACATTCGGCAGGGACATGCTTAAAAATAAATAATTAAAAAGTCTCTCTCTTCGATATTAATAGTTGAAATATACTCCGGCGAACCGGGAATATTCATTTTTGGTTAAGAGACTAAGATCATGATATATTATCTGTGACAGGTTCCGGATATTAGTGTAAAAATAAAGTTGTATTTTCAAGGCATAGTTGCTCATTTAAGTTGGTAGTTCTAAAAAACTTATTATAAATAAAAGTTGTTGGAGTTAATAAGCATTAAAGGAGGAAACCTTGGCTAAACTTGTTGTTCGCTCTTTCACCATGTCGTTGGACGGATTTACTTCGGCTCCTAATCAAAGTCTTGAGAGTCCCTTTGGCGAGGGAGGTTTAGCAATCATGGATTGGGCACTTGCAACTCGTACATTTAAAAAAATGTTCGGCAAGGAAGGTGGAACTACTGGCATTGATGATACCTTTGCCGCTAAAGCAGATGAAGGGGTGGGTGCTACTATAATGGGGCGCAATATGTTTGGTCCAATCCGGGGACCATGGCTTAATGAGGATTGGAAAGGATGGTGGGGGGCTAATCCACCTTATCACCATCCGGTTTTTGTGCTCTCGAAATATCCGCGACAATCAATTCCAATGCAAGGTGGAACTACTTTCCATTTTGTAACAGAGGGAATTGAGGTTGCATTAGAAAAAGCGTATGATTCTGCAAAGGGAAAGGACGTACGGATTGGCGGTGGGGCAACCGTCGTGAGGCAATACTTGCGGGCCGGACTTATTGACGAACTGCACCTGGTCATAACACCAAAGTTGCTAGGCTCTGGCGAGCGCCTTTTTGACGGAACAGACAAAGTGGTCAAAAGATATGAATATACAGAGTTCATAGCTTCTGAGGCAGCTGCACATGTCCGATTGGTCAAACGCAAATAGAGTTCAAGCCTCACATAAGTATAACCTAACCTGTGCCTATTCATTATTCAATTCCTTAACTCTTTCTCAAAATAGAAATCCTTTTTGTCCGGAAAACTGGTAATGTATACAGAAATACAAAATAAATAATTAAAATAATATTGGTAAATACATTATATTAAATAATGTTTTTATTATAAAAAAATATTATTTGTTAACTCAATTCCAATAGGGAGAATATTATGATTAGAAATTTTAGATTAACTCTAATTTTCTTTTTTACCCTTAGCCTTGTATCAATTAATTATGCAAATCCTTTTTTCAAAGAGAGCAAACTGCCTTTCTGTGCGCCACGATTTGATAAGATTAAGGATGCCGACTTTAAACCTGCTTTCGAAGAAGGAATTAAACAGCAGTTAGCCGAGGTGGATAAGATAGCCAATAATCCTAAACCTTCAACGTTTGACAATACACTTATACCTTTGGAAAAAAGTGGTCAGTTACTCACAAGAGTTTCTCTTGTATTTAATGCAATCACAGGAGCCAATACCGATACAGTATTGCAGAAATTACAAGAGGAAATATCACCAAAACTTGCTGCGCAAAGTGATGCGATTTATCTTAACTCCAAACTATTT
>JARLHD010000554.1 GCA_031292435.1 Ignavibacteriaceae bacterium | reverse complement strand
GAAGAAATATCCTTATCATCCGGTAAAATATTCGCTTTTTATTCCGATGGAATAACGGAAGCGATAAACGATAAAGAAGAATTCTTTGGTGAAGATAAGCTCTCCAATTTGCTTAAAAATAAAACAAACCTCCCCTCAACTCAACTTATGGATGAGATTTGGAACTCTATAATTCAATTCCGTGGTACCGCTGAACAAAACGATGATATGACCGTCGTATTAGTTAAAGTCAATTGATAATTCCATTCAGAAAATTGATTCAAAGATTATAAATGATATTTTAATAAATCAGCGATGCTTTTTGCCAAATAGAAAGTATAGTATTGAAATGTATAAGTATTATTGGCAGCTTAGAAATGATGGTAAAACAAGAATTCCTGCTGCTAGAGAAACTTTTAAGAAATTTATTATTCAAGAGGATAAAGAGGATATAGAAAAACAGTTAGAATCTTTTATAAGACAGTCAAATAACACACGTATTTAAATATGGGAAGTAAACTTCCCAATTTCAGGAAGTAACCTTCCTATTATACCCTTCAATCAGGAATTAAAATTGTCTCGTAATTATTAACAATCAAAACGAGGCATAATATGTCAAAACAATTTTCAACACAATTAAACAGGTTAGAAACTTTACTTGTCGATATTAGAAGTAAAGAATCTGAATTTCTTAATATTGAAGAAGCTAGCAGCTTCTTAAGGCTCAAGAGATCGACTCTTTATAGTCTGGTATTTAAAAGAAATATTCCGTTCTATAAACGGACTAAAAGGCTTTTATTTAAGAAATCTGAATTGATCGAATGGGTAGAACAGAATAAAGTTAATTCTCTATTAGAAGCCCAAAGTATTTATTCTAATCTAAAAGGAGGGTATTAATATGGATTTCTATTCTTTAGATCATTTATTGAAAGATAAATCAGAGAGACCAATTGATTTAATCGGTGACGGAATATTAATAAATAAGTCATTATTACTAATCACCGGTGCTAAAAAAGCAAGGAAGACATTCCTTGCTTATAATCTTGGAATAGCTTTGGCAGCCGGAGGGAGTTTTGGAGGATTTATTATTCCGCAGGTTAAAAATAGAGTTTTAATTTTATCAGCAGAAGGAGGATATTTTCCCAATCGAGAAAGGATTCAAAATATGTGTAAATGGATTGATGATGAAAGCCGAAAAAAGCTGGACATTAATTTAGAAGTCTGTTTTGATCCAAGGATTAAACTTGAAGATGAGGCGGATTATAAATTATTAAGTAATAAAATTGAGAAATATAAACCATCTGTTGTTATTATTGATCCTTTTGTCAAGTTTCATCAACTTGAGGAAAATGATGCAAGTGATATGGGAATTATTTTAGGAAGATTAAGAAATCTGATAGAAGATTTTAATACCGCTATTATTCTCGTTCATCATTTAGGGAAAGATCCAAATCATTGTGCAAGAGGTAGTTCAGCTATACTTGGTGAATATGATTCGTGTATTACAATTTCTAAAGTTGGAGGAGATGAAAAGTGCAAACATAGAATTGAATTCGATTTAAGACATGCCATATCGCCAGATCCAAAAGTTATTATCTTTGATAAAGAATCCTTTTGGTTTTATGAAGATATTTCTCCGATTGCCTCTTTAGTAAAAGAACATGGACATTTGAATAAGCAAGATTTAGTAGAATTAATCGTGGAGCAAGGATTGTATAAGAAATCAGGAGCTTATAAAGCAGTTAATAGATTAGTAACATCGGGAGAATTAAAACTTAATTCGGATGAATTATATGAAATTGTTCAGAAGTAATAACTGCAATTCTCCATTCTTCTCCTATAAAGGAGAGGAATTGGAGAATTATATATACATGAATTCAGCTAGCTTTGATGTAATGAAAATTTCAGCGCAAATATAAGCCAGGTATTTTAATAAGAAAGAGCAAATCCTAAAATTGATACCCCCCCCTTTATTCTTATGGTTACCTTGGTTAATAATGAGGGGGAACTTAAGTTATATAAGTATATGTGAACAGTACAAGACTTTAGTTTGTTTTAATTCGGTTACTATTACTTCGCTTATTACTGCTTCATTCCTTGCGTCATTGCGTAGTAAAAAGCTTATAGATATAGAACTCATACATTATCATGGAGAAGCGCAGATGTTCGCCTGTAGGGGCTCACAACTGCTTTAAAACGCAATCTAGAGCCACTTGACACAATAGGGGCGAGGTTAAACGGTACATTGTCAGCCAGCTTACATAATGAACATTATGGTACTATTTAATCGTCTTTACAGTTCATTCTCTTTCTATCAGATCCCATAATGTTGCTTTATGTAAACTCGGCACTTCGCCCGCCTAGACATTTCTTGAAAATGTCGGCGGGCTTTATATTGTCACTTAAACCTTGCTCGTCTCCGGGCACCCCTTCACCTCGCATCTATCGAAGATAAATAGAGAAGTCATTATTTTACAAGACAAAAAATTGAGTTTTTAAATGAATGTCAGTTACTTTATATAAACTAATGTCATAGAAATCTTTACAATCAGATATTAATATAGTAGTTTTAATATAAGATATTTGATATCTGATTATTAATGTTCCTTCCGAATATTTTATTGAGGTATAAAGATGAAAACTTTTATACGTTCACTCCTTCTTATCCAGATATTTCTGTTTCTCCAATCTTATAATCTGAAGGCTCAATCATTTACCTGGATAGATACTATTATTTCTTCCGGAAGATATGTACAGGGTACTGGAATATCAGTTGATGGAGCAGGAAATAGTTATGTAACCGGAGAATTCTATGGATCAGCCAAATTCGATACAATTACAATATACGGTCACGCCTATAACGATATTTTTATAGCTAAGTTTGGTTCTAATGGAGTTTGTTTATGGGCTACTGATATCGGTCAGAGTCCGCATCAATCATATGGTAATTCCATTTCCACTGATTCCGAAGGTAATAGTTATTTCACAGGATTAGGATATGGAACAATCGGAAATTTTCATATATCCGGTTGGTTTGTTTCTAAATTTAATACTAACGGGAATTGCTTATGGGCTAAATCAGCAGCAATCGGATTCGGATTTGGAGGGGTCTCGATTGATTCAAAAGGAAACTGCTATATTACCGGGGGAGGGATTATTGAAAAGTTTAACTCCAACGGCGACTCATTATGGGTTAAACAATATTTGAATTCAAGTGGAAGAAGCATTGCAGCAGATGCCAATCAGAACATCTACATAACCGGAAATTTCATTGGGAATGCCATATTCGACACAATTCCTTTAACTAGTTATGGAGGAACTGATATTTTTATATCTAAATATGATTCTAATGGAAATTGTCTTTGGGCTAAGCAGGCTGGTGATACAAATAACGATGCAGGTTATGGAATTTCAATTGATGCAAATGGTAATAGTTATGTTACGGGTTATTTCAACGGAACTGCAACATTCGATACTTTTCATATAACCAGTTATGGGGGTGCCGATATTTTTATATCTAAATATGATTCTAATGGAAATTGTTTATGGGTTAGACATGCAGGGGGGAATGTTGATTATGATTATGGCACTGGAGTATGTGTCGATGCAAATGGAAACTCCTATATAATAGGCCATTTCACTGGACCTGCTAATTTCGACAATACTCAGCTAAGCGGTTACGGAGGATGGGATGCATACATAGCTGAATTTGATCATGACGGTAATAACATATGGGCTAAACAAATAGGAGGTTCGCTGGAGGATCAGGGAAATGGAATCTCGGTCGATATATTGGGAAACATCTACGCCACGGGATTTTTCACACTAATAAGTGTGGGCCGTAGTTACCAATCTACATTTGTAACTAAAATAAATAATAACCCTTTGCCTGTTGAATTATCATCATTTACTTATAAGTTAATGGGCAATTCTGTAAACCTAAAATGGATAACACAAACTGAGATAAATAATAATCGTTTTGAAATTGAGAGAAAGAGTTCTAATTCATCCTGGAATAAAATAGGAGAAGTGAAAGGTTCAGGCACAAGTACTTTACCTAAACAATATTCATATGTAGATAATTCTATTTCTTATGGGAAATATATTTATCGATTGAAACAGATTGACTATAATGGACAATACAAATATTCGAATGAATTAGAAGTTAATTTTCTTATTCCAGATAAGTATTCTCTTGAACAGAACTACCCGAATCCGTTTAATCCAAGCGCAACAATTAACTATTCACTTGCAAAGGATGGGAATGTAAAGCTTATAGTTTATAATACGCTGGGAAGTAAAGTAGCTACAATTGTAAATGAATATAAGCAGGCAGGAAATTATTCGGTTCAGTTTAATGGGAGTATCATGACAAGTGGAATATATTTTTATAAATTGGAGGCAGGACAGTTTATTCAGGTTAAAAAAATGATTTTAATTAAATAGTATTAAAAAAATAAAAGATAGTAGTGTTTATTATGGGCAGTACTTTCGAAATATTGCTTAACTATAGATTGTTTCTATTTGTTGCGGATTTGTTGCGGATTTGTTGCTCATATTTCCTTAAGTAATTATAAAATAACATTATAGTTCAAGTTTAAATGATGATATGACTATGGTTTTAGTCAAGGTTTCCTGATCTAAATTATCTCCCATTTCAAGAATTTGCTTATGGCGCTGGAATTCGCTTGGAAAATTTCTTCCGGTTCCCATTTCTGTCGGACTGGATTATACTCATCCCGAACAACCGGGATATAAACCTTCTCAGTATAATGTTTTTATAATGCCTAAGTTGAAAAGATACTTTTGAAGGAGTAATTTAATAGACAAAACTTCAGGAGTATAGAATGAAAAACGAGAAAAGAAAGTTCTCATCAGAATTCAAAGTGAAAGTAATAAGGG
>JARLHD010000553.1 GCA_031292435.1 Ignavibacteriaceae bacterium | reverse complement strand
GCGTTGGAAATAGTTCTGGATGAAGGCACAGGTGAAAATTCACCGGTATCTAAATACTTCTTGAAGACATCATTTCTATTCAGGGCACTAACAAAATACTTAACAGGCAAACCCATTTGCTTTGCAATGAGTCCGCTTGTTAGATTGCCGAGATTACCACTTGGGACAACAAATATTATATCCTGGTTATATTTCCTGGTCTGTTTCCATGCATTGAAATAATAGAATGACTGCGGGATAAGTCTGCCGATATTTATCGAATTGGCGGAAGTGAGGAAGTGATCCTGATTTAATTCATGGTCAAGGAAGGCGGATTTTACGAGGCGCTGGCAATCATCAAAGGTGCCATCGACTTCAAAGGCAAAGATATTATTGCCAAAGGTAGTTAACTGCTGTTCCTGGATATTGCTAACCTTACCGGAAGGATACAGAAGCACAACATCAATATTTTCTTTATTAAAAAATCCACTAGCGACGGCGCTGCCTGTATCGCCAGAGGTTGCGACCAGAATTGTACATCTTTTATTTTCTGATTTCAGATAATACGAAAGCACTCCTGCCAGGAACCTTGCGCCGAAATCCTTGAAAGCAAGTGTATTGCCATGGAATAGTTCAAGGATGGATATTTCGTCTGATAATTTTATTACAGGAGCGGGAAAGTTTATTGCTTCATCAATAATGGAATTTAATTTATCTGCGGGAATGTCATCAATAAATAAATGTGAAACTTCATGCGCTATTTGAGTAAAAGATTTTTCTTCTATTCTATCGAAGAATTCTTTCGGGAGTTTGGGAATAGATTTGGGGAAGAACAAGCCGCCGTCTTCGGCGAGTCCTTTTATAACTGCCTCACTAAATGAATATTCTTTTTTATTATTTCTTGTACTTATAAACTTCATTTAGAAAGCTCAAGTTGTTCGGGTCCTTTTTGGTTTACCTTCGATAGGAAGACATCGGCATCCATTTTAATTTCAATAAGTTTAATAAGTATTTGCACCCTTGCCTGTTCTGCTTTTTGAGGATCCTCAAAGAAGGAGAATACAGTGGGACCAGAACCTGATATATTAAAATTAAGAGCGCCATGCCCCAACAACAAAGAACAAAGCTCATTATAATGAGGAATTAATCCTACACGGTAAGGTTCAGCAATCGAATCAATCATCGATCTGGAAATAAGGTTATAGTCATTGGTAAGGATTCCAGCAATCAGGGCTCCCGCATTAGCGCTTTGTTTTACTGCAGTTCCGATGGGGACCTGCTTAGGAAGAATCTTTCTTGATTCTTTAGTCGTT
>JARLHD010000076.1 GCA_031292435.1 Ignavibacteriaceae bacterium | reverse complement strand
CTATTCAATTAAGAATTGCAGCTTCTTTAGTGCCCGAAAGGGGACTCGAACCCCTACCCAAGTACATGGACTAGACCCTGAACCCCACTTGTAAGTTGCAATTCCTTCACCAATTTCAAAGAAACAAATATTTTGACCAGTATTTGATGAAATAAATATAATGATTTTATAATAAACATTCTTTTCACTGTGGCAAGATGCCTTGGGATTATACTCCCTTTACAGCATTGCCTATTGAATAAATCTTTATACTTTTGCTATTAATTTCCGAAGCACATCATTATCCTTATTATGAAGACTCCTATTACTAAAGAAATAAGATAATATGACATTTTCTTTAGGAAAGTACTTTAACCTTCCACCATTTATTTTTTCGAAAGTAGAATCGGCTAATCCAAACAAATCAATAAATTCATTCCAATAGCCCTTACCATAACAAATCGTCAATGAGGGTTTTGCTTTAATCCAATTTTTATAAATATCTGGATACCTTATTAATCTCACATCAGATAAATATTTAGAATATTCGGTCTTCTTATAACCAAATAATTTAGGATAATCTTCTGGCCAACTAGAATTATTTGGTCTCGGAAGAGGCAGCAATTCTATAGAAAAGAAATAAGGGAAATCTTTGTTAAACAATTTATCCCTATATGCCTGATAATTAAGTTGAATTAGGTCAAAGTATTTTTCATGGATTAGTTTTGACATGGTATTCCAAACCTGAGTTTTCCCACTTACTGTTTTAATATCTGATTTCTGTATTCGACAATTTTCCAATTGTTCACTTATATTTAACTCGCTGACGGCCTGCCCCCCTTCTTCGATTCCAACAAACCATATTTTACTATTGATTGTCCCTAGCCCCAAATAATGGCAAAATGCTTTAAAATTTTCTTTTTGATTATAGTCCATTTCTTATTCCTTTAATATTATATATTTTATAATAACTATTGTCTATTTTAAACCTTCTACCAGCCTATTTAAAGGTCATCATTGACTAGTTGGTAATCTGACGTGACTTATATATTCACGTCCATTAGAAGCGATACTATATTCTTTAGAATAGAATTAATAGCCAATGCCGCATATCTAAGCATTCTTTAATGATTCTGATGTTCCCAAATCGTTTTCACTCCAGCCGCCATCAAATGAAGTAAATATAGCTGCATCCAACATACAAGGATATATCTTCGCCTTATCGCAGAGAAGTTTAATACCATCTGATAACATATTATAATATGTATGATCTGATAATAAGTTAGCAGTGAGAGGATATTGAAGTAAATTCTTATTAAGCCATTTGGTTATTCGACTATCAATAGGAATTTCATATTTAGAAACACCAACCCATTGTAATAGATTACGACTTTGTTTCGGACCTATTCCATCTAGATTCTTAGCGAGCCAATGAGCCACTTCACGCTCAAGCTTAGGATCATCAGACTTATTGATCTCTTTTGTAAAACTCAACATTTGCGTCCATAATCCATTTTCAAGTTTCTTGAAGTTGTTGGATATTTGTTGGGCAATAGTTATTGATCGTCTTATACCCCTAAAAGATGATATTATTTTCTGCGCAAACTTATTGAGATCATTTTGATGGGAGCATTTTTGGTAATTCAATGGAAATGGATTAGTGTCAAGAATCTGCCTTATTGCACTCCCTGGACCTGATCGCTGCTGTGTTGTTAACAAACATCCAACTAATGCCATCCATATTTTCTCCTTGGTAATTATAGGACGAGGATTATTAATATTTCTCATTACTCGATTGCTTACAAAAGGATCTTCAGACCATTCGGAATAGAAATCTCTGACTTTTTTTATATCCTTTTCGTCAATCTCCCAAGTTAGATTCATTCTTTTTCCTTTTCATATTCATTAAAACGGTAAATCATCAGTGTCGTTATTAATTTCCTTTTCATCAACTTCTTTTCTAAGTTTCAGTTTGTCCTGATTACCCATCAACCATTTGTAACCTGCTTCATTAATAATATAGGGGAAGTACTCATTCCCATTTTGATCTGATTGTCTGGCAGTTGCTACTAATCCCTTATCGGCAAGACCTCTAAGAGCTAGACTTACTGCAATATCTGTAAAGCCTGCCTTGTTCATATCATTTTTGACAGTCCAAGAACCTACTGAATCCTCATTGGAGAAACTATTTTGCATAATTGATACTAATCCAACCATCTCATGCTGAGATAATCCTTCGGTATCAGCGATTAATGACATTTTACTTACTATATCAAGTTCTTCAGTACTTTTAATTAATGCCAGTATTCGTTGAGTAATCTTTTCTTGTAGGTCGGTGAAATCACTGCTCGATTCTGATTTATACCGAATAATATTACGATGCTGAATATCGAAAGGAAACTTCATACCTCGATCTGTTGAACAGACCATTACGACATTCC
This sequence comes from Ignavibacteriaceae bacterium, assembly GCA_031292435.1. GTDB lineage: Bacteria > Bacteroidota > Ignavibacteria > Ignavibacteriales > Ignavibacteriaceae > Fen-1301. The sequence goes on along the minus strand of JARLHD010000076.1, from coordinate 21,770 downwards.
TTGGGACTGCAATAGCATATCCTAATTCAAACCACACATTTGGATTATCAGTAGATATTTCCGCAAAACATAAATCTGAGTTTCTTATTCTTTTCTCAATATCTTCAATAGGTATATTGACTGCGGGATCACGGTCAACACGATAAGCGTCTAAGCCTGCTTTTTCAATGGCAGGTTGAAAGACATCATCAAATCGCTTATCATATACGCTACCATCAAACGGTTGAATACAAAACACATAACCCATAATTTCTCCATTATATTAATTTAGAGACTATACATAATGTTGAGTTTATAAAATCTATAAAATTTTAATCGGACTCAGTCTTGCCTATGATATAATTAATAAAAGCTGTACAGCTTACCAGCATGAATTTAGCATCTGTAAATGTTAAGGTATCTTCGTCAAGTAAGGAATGCCTTATACCATCACCATCTGAAGTATACCCGTAGAGGGAGCTTAAGCTGGACTTAAATGCTGGATGAATTTTCCCACCTTTTTCCAATACTTTTAATGCCTCGCCAAGTGTCGCTTTATCATTCGAGGTAATGATTTTCGTTATCGCTTCGACCGCACTTATTGATTCCTTAATCGAATTCCTATAATCTGGGTTTTCCCTGTCGGCAAGTAAAGTTAAAGCTGTCGAGAGATGTGTATGAACACTAACATATTTATAGGTATCAGCCAATGCTTGTTCGATGGATTCAATCTCATTCTCAGATGTAATTTCTACAATCTTATTATCTATCAATCTAAATGCTGATAGCTCACGCTCTAAAATATTATTGCAAAGTGTAATGAATCCATGAATAAAAGGTGAGGGTCCGTTTTGAGTAGTAAATTCTATCAAGTCATATAATTCAAACCAAGGACATGAGAAAAATTTACCCTTAATTACAAGGAGTGCGTCTTCAAATAAGAAAGGGATAGTATCAATGGGAAGCTTATAAAACGTAAACCAATATTCATTAAACAATTTGTACATATTGGAACCTGACAGAATATGTTGACTGCCATAATTTCGTTCAGACCATATTTTAGACCATAAGGTATTGTGGAATACACTCCATAAACTATTTCTTAATTCGGTGTCAATATTATCATTCTGAATAGTATCCCTAAACTTTTTCAACCCTTTCCTCTCTGAGAATAACATTAATACTCCAATATTAATAATCAAGAATTATGACTGGACACATTATCATTGAAATCTTATTGTGCTCACACCAAACCATATCCATAGAATTATATAAATTTAGCCCATATTCCTTTAAACATCAATTAACAATCTGTAATGAAATGGGTATTAACCATCCTCCCATAGTTGACATGTGAATGGAGAAATACTCAAATTAGTACAAGTAGTCACACCAGATATATAATGCCTGTAATGGGTCTTCTTAATCTTTCTAAAGTGAATTGAGAGAATGACTTATAATTATATACTTAAAGTAACTCATTTATGGAAAATATATTGGGATTTATGCTGGCGATATACATTGTTTAGTTCTACACTGTCATATTAGGTGGTAACTTTTTCATTGGTATAGGTTGTGAATCCTTATCGGTCTCAACAACTGAATATAGCATTACTTTAAGGAAAGTCCATAATTAATTTGCTGATTATAATGAATTTAACTTGACTATATCTTTAATAACTTTAATAAAACATCTTCTTTCTATTAAATCTAATATAATCTCTTTTTCTTCATCTATTAATGAAATTGGATATTTGCCTTTTCTTTTCTCTATGATTTTATTTCTCAAGTCTTCTGGTAATTCTTCAATATGAAAAAGGACTCTTTCATTCTCCATTGAAATTGGCAAGAATGAATATGAGTTATCTATACCATCCCAAATTTTCCCGACATAGGTATATTTACCTTTGTGAATGCCTACTGAGGGAAACCGAAAATGTCTTCTCCATAATTCTGACTTATTGTTTTTATAATGACTTTCAAATTCCTTGGGTATTTTCATTCCATCATCATACCAGTGGGTAATTCTATCAATCTTAAATACTGTGTCAAATTGTAAATAATCATTATCAACAGAATCCCCATTACAAAAGAATAGAAAAGAGTCTTCTTTTACAAACGGTTCATTTTCATTTGGTTGTCTTTTAATTTGAGTTGCGTGACAATAGCTGTATAACCAATTTGTGTGAAATACATAAGGATCTTCATTACCTTTTGTTTCATCAACCCAGATAGATCCTTGCCAATCCTTTACTTTATTATATAATAGTATCTTTGCTTTAACTTCTATTTTTTCTCTTGCATAATCTGGATGAAAAATTATATAATGTAAAGCATTCATCATTTATTCCTTTTAGGTGTCTTGTCTAAATACTTCAAGTCAACCACTCTATATTCCTAATAAAACTAAAATTTATAACTGGTATCTTCCCAATGCATTAATAGTGCTATAAAAATAAATGCCCTTATAGAGATTTTATTAATATATAAATTATTTACGAAGCGCCTGAATTCGTGTCCAGTGACCCTTATTATCTTTAAAGTGCCAAAAATTCCAGCCATTAATAGCCCTAGATGTTATCGCTTTAGCAGCCGCAGTGAGCGAACTATATTGTTTCCCTTTATAGCCAATTCTTCCATCTTTTCTCAAAGTAGCATAATATTCAGTACCATTATATGTTGCTTTTAATTTCATTCTTTTATCAATAATACCTGAAAATACTTTTGAACCTTTACTAATTTTGAATTTATTTATTCTTCTTCTCTCTGCAAAATGTCCACCAATCAATAATGCCCTTTTATCATCATCTTTCTCTTTGATTTTGTTGTAGATAATGCGTCTAAGATTTTGTGATTTTGTGAATCCCCCTCCCTTCTTATTTCCAATTGGATTAGATATTTTCAGCAGTAGAGATTCTAATTCCTTCATATGCTCATCGTGAACTGTCAGGTAGACACTAAATCTATCCCATTTACCTTTATGGCGATCCTTAAGATGGGTGTTCAGTCTTCCCTCAAGATTTGAGGCAAGCCCTACATAATAAAGTTTTTGTCTACGGTAAAGAGCATAAACTCCAGCCTTACCTTTTATCATCAATTTAATAACATCAGGATATTTTTCGAGAACTTCACCTGAAATATTTTCCAAATGTTGAATGACAAGGTGTCTTTGTTTACTCATTTTCTCCTTTCCCGACAAAGTTGGACTTAATCCTAAACCTAGAGCAACTATGCCTAAATTGTTAATCGAATAAAATACACTTGTATTTTTTTAGATATAGAATATTCAAACCAAATGATAAATTATATTATGAGAATCAGTGGGAATCATAATCTGACCGCATCGGATAGCATAAGTAATCATAGGAACTACTTTAAACTATATTTATTCCTATAGAATGTCAATCAACTTAGCAGAAGTTGCCTTCCTAATATCGATTTTATTAGCCAGGGCTTCTTTGATCTCTAAGCTATCTTACTTTCAGTGATTAAATTATTATGGTGAATGGATTGAGAATTATATAATTTCATAAAGAAGATTGCTTAAGGATAGTAAAATGAAAAACATTCCTGATGATACCTTTACATCTGATGACCAGGAGTTGAACGACGAGATAAACAAATTAATTGTTCAATTACGGAAACAGGGGGAAATAGTAATTCACAGGGACATATCTACCCGAGTGCATAAATATAGAGTTACTTTTGTGATCGGGAAAGGAGGAGAGGTTGCCTTAGAGGTTGACACAATAAAATGAACAAAGCTATATCGAGTATCTGAACCAGTTCTAAGAGGGTATGTTGGGAGAGCTAACATATCAGTTATTCATTTCATAAATATCATATGCCTGTTGTGCCTGGTTAAAACTCAAAAACTATTCTATCTCCTAATATTAACTCCAATATCAAACTTCTTAACTTCTATCTACTTTATACAATAGAACAGGCACTACAGGCACTCTTGTTATATCTATTGATTTTGGCCCTTATTAAAAACAATTAGTGCCTGCTCACTTAACAATGAACAGGCACTCTAATAGGCACTATAGACACTTTTTATCTAATTTTAATTATAAGGTGCCTGTCTTCTGGAAATTCTGCCTGTTTTCATGCCTCTCAGGTATTACATGAATGGGCACGTTAGTTGTCTTTTGAGTATGCTGTTTTTTTAGTAAGGTCAACCACATTGATCCCAACTTATACGAATAAGGTCTTCTATCCCCAATCTGGAGGTACTTATCAGCTTTATCATTTGTAAGATAACCATGTTTCTGTAGGTTTTGAATCACTGCCCTTTTATTAATTCGATGATTCTTTATAAGGTTATCAAGGAGATTGGTAGGCAGATATCCTGACTGAACGAACTTAAAATCCAACCATGATTGATCATCGATACGTTCTTCAATGTATTCAACTATTCTATCCGCTTCTTCTTCAATATCTGAAATACTGTTATCAAACAGTTTTCTTTCTTCATCAGTAATTGGTACAGCGATAGAATACCTATAACCGCTTAAGTCCAAATTGTTAAATACGACTTTTAATTCTGTTCGTATATAATTCCCTAAGCGATCAATTAGCTTCTGTTGAAAGTCAGGATCATAAGCGGTGGGTGATTTCATTCGGAAGACAAAGAACTGATTATTTTTATCATTCTTCGGTATTTCATCTCTTTCAACATATATTGGCAAATCCTTATTGGATAGGAATATTATATTCAGATTGTTCCTAACCTGGTATTGTTGTAAATATTTTTTGTTTACCTCTAAATATTTCTGTCCCGAGAATTTCTTTAGGTGTTGATATTGTAGTTTTCCGCTCGATTCAGATTCGTCAATAATCAATAACTTCTTTTCAGCGAATGGATTAAAATTACCATCCAGATCCTTTGCTGTATCAGAAAGTGCAGGAAAAATCGCGTGTATTGCCTCCGCAAAAGTATTTTTGCCTGTTCCACGCTCCCCAGTTAAAATTATGGTAGGTAATGAAAGGTTGTTCGTATAGACATAGACTGCAAGATATTCCTTTATGAATGATTTATTAGACCCAAAAACTTCTTCCAGATAATTTTCAATAAAGTCATTATCCCTTATTATCACTGGTAGTGCCTTTACACAAACAATAAAATTTCCATCAACTGGACTAAAATTATAACTTGATTGTTCCGAATTAACATCACCCTTGTATTCTATACGGTTAACTCGGTGTAAATGTTTATTATTTACCAGGTATTCAAAGTAGGATGGTTGTTCTTTTAAGGTGGCTCCCACTTTTACATAAAACTTTCTTTCCCCTATCATTTCAAGAGAAAATATATCACCAACTAATCCAGCTTCACAAACACTGGTCCCATATGACCAGAACTTCTCACACTTTTCTTCGATCTGAACAGAACTTACTTGGCTATTATTTGATTCTGTATTGCTTACCATAATTATTTGTCTCCGAATTTGTATTTGCCTTATCGTATGAGTGCACAATGCTCTTCAACGATTTAATGCAATTAGCATAAGTAATCGGCTCTATTTGAGCGCTCATGCTATAATAGTTGTCAATAGCTTCCTTAGTGTTGTTGTCACTCGAGAAGTTAAAGACCGTACTGCTATTGATTTTATTGTGAGATTGTAGCTTTATGCCAGCAGCAATAAGATAGGCTGCGAGATAAAAATCTCTGGTTTGATAGTGGATCAGTTTGAATCCCTCCTTGTATCTGAATAAGCAATTCTCTCTTGAATTTGAGAACTGCCAATGGCGAATAGTCGCCTGTATTAGACCTTTTATCCTCTATTTGATAGTAAATCTGTGAAATCTACTATGATGTCTACTAAGATTACATATGCTAAAACGTCTAATACCATCTAAAATTATTTAACCTCAATGACAATATAACTGCCATAGATATGTTCTGTCAAGTTGTTTGATTGTCGGACATATCATTTCATGCAAGCCTGTATTACTAAAACTTGATTATTGATGTAGTGTCATTGCTTTTTAACTATAAAATATTTTTCTAAAATATTTTTATATCCCTTCTTAGACAAAGCTAATTAAGTCTACATCTACCTAAACTGAATTTGAAAACTTATCCGAGAATTGGTGTGAACCTTAATATGAGTACAAGCACCCCCTCGACTTAGAGTGTATGGGTAGTGAAAAAGGTTACAAAATGGTTTCATTTATGTTATAAAAATAAACAACCATGCTCCCAAGTCTCGGTGTTGCTCCCCTAAGACTCAGCCCCCTAATCGCAAATAGCATTATGGGTTATTTAATCTAATTTATGGAGTTAATCATGGTGATCCAAAGAGCAAGTTTTGATAAGAAAGGCAATGTTTCGGATAATGAATCCATTGCTAAAGTCAGTGAAGCTCAGTTGAACGATTCAATCTTTATGTCCAAGGCAGAGATCGAAGATGCCAACTTCCTGGATAAAGTAAATGTATTACTTGCAAAAAGTAAACTTACTATCGTTACAGGGAAAGCTAAGGAATGTCGTAATGGTAATTACAGAACCTTTATAGGTGATTTGAATTATCAGCCATTCACAACTGCCATCGAATAGTAATTGTAGGTGAGGATTAGCTGAGAGGTTAGTCCTCACTGATTACTTCCCCCTTCCTTAATATGCCTGTCTGTATATGTATATATATAAAACGTAACACTCCCCCAGGTATCATTACTTTCTGGTTGCGCATATTACCCTCTATTATTCCGATTTATGACAAGAATTTACCCCCATAAGAGCGATGATGTCGGGCTATGAAATAATTAATATCAATTGACCCATTTACCATTCCGTTCTAACTTCTCTCAGAACACGTTTTAAAGCTCTCTAAGACAGTTTAATAGCCAGAACGATAGATTGTACTCTTTTACTGGAGGAGCTCTTTAAATCGACTAATAACCTCATTTATATTAATACTGAAGAACCTATCAAACCAAATCATTTTTTTCTGGATAATTGAAATCTCAGATTTTTAGGAAGTCTGGTACTCATAATTTTGCCTTGGCTGGTATAAATGAAATATTTCATCGAATGAATTATTAATTTCTTGAAATACTTTGAGGGTTTATTATAAATATTATTTATTAATTTCTCGAATTCATTCCATGGAAATCTAATGGAAACACTTTCTCCCTCATTAATAATTACAGGCATAGCCGTTGAAGTTTTGACTGTTTTGTCCATCGCTAAAGTTTGGCACTCGACTAAAAAAGATAATGCCATTTTTAATTTCCAAGTCATAATACCATGTCGATTTAATGTAAATGACCGATGACCAATATTGGTTATACTGATCCAAATCGTTTTATCATAAGGAGGGTCTGCTATAATTATTAGTGCCTTTAATCGATCACCTTTACGAGATAAATATAGCGATGTTATCACAGCAAATAAGGTCCCGATAGCTGATAACCAAGTAGGCAGGGAATCCCAGAAGGTCTTTTGAGTACTTACATATAAAGTATCCATAGTGAATATCTCATTTATTAAGAGTCTTAAAGTTTAATGTATCCGCTGGAGGATTATATTTCATTACTTTAACTGTGTCTGGGAATTTAGTAGGATTAAGAATGGTAACATTTCTATTGCCAGTGGCAATTAATGCAATTATTGCGGAAGCTAATCCAAATATGATGGATGCTACAGCGGTTATTCTTGTCCATTTCTGGGCTTTTTCACGAGATAACTTCTCCTTTTTTCTTTCTTCCCTTTCTTCATCGAATTTAAGATCATCTTTAGTCTTAAAATTATTATTGATAAAGTCATGAAGTTCAAATGTCGGTATAATTTTTGTTTTCCAAAAAGGTTCTAATAATAATGTAAGATCTGGTTTGGGAAGTCCTGGTTGCGGATAATTAGATCCATTAGGTTTAAAATAAATCTCAAGTGGGTCAGAATCACTTTTAACTTTTTCATAATAAACAAGTTTATTTTCCTGAGCAAACATCCAAACGTTTATTAAATCTTTTATTTCTTGGTAGTTATTTAACCCCATTGTATCATGAATAACTAAATCACCTGTGTTTTTATCAAATTCTACTATAGTATTTTTTTCTCTAAAGTGTTTTGTAAGCAAGGGCAAGAAATAAAGTGGTTCACTAAAATTTTTTAATTGTTTAAAAATACTCTTCTGATTTTCATTAAACTCCATACCCTCTCCAATTAGTTACTTCAAACCTAAATAAAACATTCAATTGTTCAAATAGCAATTCATTCAATATCAACATTAACTTATCCAATGGAGCATTCCATGATGATCATTCCAATGACTATTAAACTAATGTCTTTAGTACTTGTATTGGGCTTCATAGAGGCTCTTACAGGGACTTTAGACTATACCATTGACAATTCCAGTTGTGAATATAGAATAGCCTTATCTGAGGCTCACTTCAACAAATTAAACAACCGTTACAATTTAACATTACAATATGGAGCTAAATACCATGTTCCAAATACTCAGCAGAACTTATCATAATTATCAGTATTTCATCAGCTATGTAATCAATGGGGAGTACCAGAAGAAATCTTTCTGGAATAAAATCCAGAGAGATCAGTTTATTGCTGATACCAGAGATTCATTGAGGGGATAAACTCCAGGTAACGAGGGCTACTAATCTTCACAGGTATTTAGTCCTCCTCCTTTCTCTACCTGTTCCCTACTCCCATAATCAATAACATTTATTTACACATCATTAATAAGACAGGCTATGAAATGCAGATTAGAAAATCCCATTATTCCTGGAAATCTATGAAAACTATAGATTATAGGTTCCGAGATGTTGCAGAAGCTTACCCTGAATTGCCTACCAACTTTTACAAGATTACCAGTCCCCAGGATATGTTTACAATGTTCAAACTAATGTTCTTGAATTTAGTCCAAGAGGTTTTCATTGTTTACTGGTTAAACTCGGCTAACAAAGTCATTGGCTTCGATACAATATCCCAGGGTAACCTAAACAGTTCCATAGTCCATCCGAGAGAAGTATTTAGAGGTGCAGTTGTTAGTTCATGTGCGAGTATAATATTAGCTCACAACCATCCTTCGGGTAATCCTGAGCCATCATCAGAAGACATTTCCATTACTAAGAAGATCTATGAAGCGGGTAAACTACTGGATATTCCTGTATTTGATCATATCATATTCGCAGGTGATTCTTATACCAGCTTTGTAGAGAAGAGATTAATCTAAACATTCACAAATATTAACAAAGGTAAACATGAATCTCAATGAAGTACTTGAAACTAAAATCTATGTCAAAGAAAACGGATCGGTTAATTTTAAGACCCCATTTCACTATATCCACCCTTTCCTGGATGCCATCAGATATGATGGTAATGGAGAGGATATTACAGTCAAGACCCAGACAGAAGTAGTAAATGATAATGAAGGTGGAAGTCGAAACATTGCTTATGGTAGAATCAATATCGAAGCTAAGGTATTAGGTTCAGTACCTGGATTCCAATCGATTATAGGTATGGTGTATGCTTTGGAACTTCAGAAGCCTATAATTAAAATCTATACAGGTCAGAATGCATCAGCCTGTACCAATTTAACCATATTCAAAGCTGATGGAGTTTATGAACAATCATTGTTATCAGGTTATGGAACTGTTTACAACAAGGCTACCGAATACCTCAATAAGAAGGAAGCTGAAGCGGCTGAGTTCCAGGAGATCTATAATGATCTAACTAATTCTCTAATGAGTACAGAAGAGTTAAACAGAGAGATTGGAAGGATTTTAAGAGCAGCACCTAAAACTCGTATCGGCACTACACCCATCGTACAAGCTACTCAGAGGCTCGATGATAAGGAATCAGTCTACTTTATCAAACCTGATTCTCAATGCTCTAAAATGACCTTATATGATGCTATCAGCCAATCCTTTACGAACAGTAAAGATATTCTTGACAAACCGACCAAGACTATTCAATTAAGCAAACTATTCAACATATTTAAAAACTAAAGGAGGGACAATGTCTCAGTCAATTCTGGTCATTGGAGAATCTGGAGGTGGCAAGTCCAGAAGTATATTCTCTTTGGACCATACTTCTACATTCCTAATCAATGTTATAGGGAAAGACTTGCCATTTAAGGGATTTAAGAGCAAGTACCAGCCCTACGATAAATCCACAAAGACAGGTAATACGGTAACTACTCATGATGCTATTCTAATACAGAAATATCTTACCTCTGTCTCTGAGAAGATGCCACAGATAAAAACTATTGTCATAGATGATGGAGGCTATATTATGTCTTATGAGTTCATGGCTAAAGCTAAAGAAAAGGGTTACGATAAATATGTTAGCCTGGCAGAGAACTTCTTCAATGTAATTAAGACCTCTAAGGGATTGCGGGATGATCTTACTGTAATTCTCCTTTGTCATTCTGAGGATGTAATAGCCAATGGATCTACAAGAACTAAAATAAAGACAATCGGTAAGATGCTGGACGAGAAGATAACTCTTGAAGGGCTATTTACTATCGTTCTAATGGCAGATAAACGGAAGACCGACAAGAAGATTGATCATTTCTTTGTAACAAACAGTGATGGATCTTCCACGTGTAAGTCCCCTGAGGGTATGTTTCCTATCGAAATCCCTAATGACCTGAATGCAATGCTCGGTCAGGTTAAGAAGTATTACAACTCATAACAAACAACATTTAATAAATTAATTATAGGATAGATAACTATGGCTCTATCATTTGGCACTAACACATCATTTATGAAGAATGCCTTCATTGATGAATTTCAAATATCCGAAGTAAAGGATGTTTCTGGAATAACCAATAAATGGGGAAATACTCCCGACCTGGCTATTGAGATTGAATATACAGGTAATAATGGAAAACCATTTAACCAGACTATAGGTGGCAATTTCAAAGTGGAGAATGACAAGATTGTAGGCTGGGGTAAAGCTTTCCCCTTACAGTTACTAATAGAGAAGTCCGTAATGTTCAGAACTTTAAGACAACAGGATAAAGAAGATTTCTTGACTATGCTTGAACTTGGTAAGATCCCTGCAATGTTCTTAAACTTCCTTAAGGGTAAAAGGCTTAATAAGATCAGCTACGTTAAAGGTTTCAAGGAAGACGATCCTACTAAATTAGCATACTCTACCTTTAACCAACTTGGGTGGAGTAAGGAAGAACTCATCAGTTCATTCAAAAGAGGACTAACTAAAGGTTTCCCAAAGAACTATAATCCTGATGCAATAGCTGGTCCGATCAATACAGAAACAGAGGGAGATGCCACATTCAATTCCCCATCAGTTGAGGATGATGTAATATAATTATCAATTTTTACCCTTTAAAATGAGATAAAAATATATATGGGAAATTAGCCCGTAATGGAGATACGGGTTTCTTTCCTGACTGGACTATTTTAGCGATCTCTTCAATACAATATTTTCTAACATCCACAGAATAATCTCTTATCTCAGTTAATGGATACCACTCATGTCGTACACCATTAAAAAGAAAGCTAACTTGTTTTACTTCTCGGTAAGTCATTTTAGTCCTTAATATAATTCTTACATATAAATAGCATGCGAGATTATCAGGTAAAATAAAGGTAAATATAAAAAATGATATGAGTAAGGAAAGTATATAAACAATTGAATTAATAAGAAAGCCTTGTTGGTTTTGATCAGGATTAGTCAACGAAAATAAATAAAAGCTTCCCAATAAAATTGCAATGTATTGAACGAAATTTAAAACTTTATGAAACCAAGTAGTATATGTAAATAGAGTATACTGCATTATAATATCCCTTAGCTCAATGTATAGTTCTAATCATAGAAACATTATTTAATAATAATCAAAATACTTTTAACAAATGATAATATCAAACAAACTAGGAGCAATTACATGATCGGCATACTTTACATTGATGGCTACTGGTATCTTGCTGAAAAGCAATCAGTAGGTGGGCAGTTAGTCTGGCTAATAATGGAATGTCCGCTTAATGGTTTTCCTTGCTACAGTGATGCTATAGCCTATAGAAGAGACCAGTATGGAACATGAATAATAATATTGACATAACATCGGAGGAATAATGAATCAAAGTATAACACAACTAAAGAGTCAGGAATATGAGATCATGCAAGGCATGGTTGACTGTATCTGGGATGAAGAATCAGGTGAGAACCTTACTCTCTCCATTTTACAGGAACAGATTCAGGCTAAGACCGAAGCGTTTATATCGGTTACTAAGAAAGACGGTTTATTCGATCAGGAAATAGCCACTGTTAAGAAAGCAATTGAAACTGCCAAAGCATTCATCGAGAGAATTGAGAAGAAGAGAGAATATATCAAGACAGTGATATTCGACTTGGCAATTAAAGCTCCAGAAGGGTTTCTTACCTTCTCTGATGGTGTAAGTAAGGAATATGTCAAACCACTGATGGGACAAAGACGAAGTATTAAAGAGGATGCTATAATTGAACCAGAATATAAATCCTTCACCTTACCGAAGCTCGACAATAAGGAGATGATTATGTTGGGAAGGGCTATTAACAATTATAGGGATTCCGTTCAGGAAGATGAACATGAAACCTTTCATAATGTATTTATGAAGCATGGAGTAGAGGCTAATGAATCTTGTAATGTAACAGACCTACCAGAGAATCACTCGGCAATCCAGACCAAGTTAACGCCTGGGTTTAAGATTGTTAAGAATAAACCCAAACCTGAAACAAAATAATTATTTCACAAGGCTGGGTAATACCAGCCTGTTAATTAAGGAGGAAAATTTGAATAAAATTGAATACCTATTTAAAATAATCACTTCTAATACTAAGAATACCAGGTCATTCAGACTGATACTGTTATTCGTATTTCACTTCTCGGTGATCCTAACAACTTATAATGGAATCAATATAAGTTTCTTTATCGGCTGCTACAAGATGGAAATAGGGTGTGGGTTTTATCTCAATGAACAATATTGAGATTATGCAAAAACAACAGGGTATTAAAAAAGAGGTAAGTACAATCCATGGGACAGAAAATAGTTATGCCTTTTTAATGGTCTGGATTGAATTTTAAAGAAATATCAAGTAAATTGACATGGGTAGAGATATCATAAAGGTTATAATTTAATATTTTGTAGTACTAGTTATCTATATTCAATAATAAAACATTGTTTATTATGAAGGGAAAGTAAATGGAAAGAAGAAGTACGGACATGACCCAGAAAAAATCTTCAACTGAAATACTCCGAAAAGTTATTGTGGCACTTGAAAATCCTAAATATGATTGGCGAACTCTTGAGGGAATTGTAAAAGAATTAAGATTACCTTTAGAGACCGTAAAGGCTGCTATTGCCAATTTGGATGATATAGTTATTCGTACTTCTGCCCCAAATGCTTCGGGACATGTATTATACACAACCAGACAACATTATTATAAAAAACGTGGGTTCTTTACTCGTTCATTAACTGCTGCCTCTGGTAGCATAAAACCTTAGTTGAATTGCAATATGAATGAATACACAAATCTTTTGTTTGCCTTTTTTGGAGGCATAGCCATAAATACTCTTTCTTTAACTGAGTTAAGAAATATTCCGCGTCAAGAACGACAAGAAACATTTTCAGATTGGGTCTATTGTATTTGGTTTTTTGGGATACCAATTCTTGGTGCTGGTTTAACCTATGCTTATCAAGGTAGTGGTATAACCTTGAATCCATTGCTTTCAGTAAATATTGGAGCTTCCACCCCCCTTATATTGAAAACTTTAGCCGCAACTGTTCCTCAAATTGGTAAAAGAAATATTAATTAATTAAAATTAAACACTAAATAAACGCTCTAATACATTATTCAATCAGACCGCATTTCCATTACGGTATTTAAACGAACTTAGATCTATTAAACCAATAACCTGTAATAGCCATTACTCCCCACAATATATCAATACATTAAATAATTTTTTCCAAAATATAAAGATAGATAAGCATTTCATTCTATGATCGGAATGATTAAGTTTGAATTAATAATTTTGGATTTCTATGCCTCCTAAAGAAGCACAGGCAAGGATTAAGATAAATAACCTTCTCCAGGAGTCTGGGTGGCGTTTCTTTGATGATGCATCAGGTAAGGCAAATGTAATTCTTGAGAATAATGTAAAGCTTACCGAACAATCCATAAATGATTTTGGCGAGAATTATGAAAAGGTTAAAAATGGATTTATAGATTTCTTACTTCTTGATGACAGGGGGTTTCCATTACTTGTCCTGGAAGCTAAGTCAGAGGCTAAAAACCCTCTTGTAGGTGTTGAGCAAGCACGTAAATACGCTAAGGGACAGAATTGTCGATTTGTTATCCTATCAAATGGTAACCTTCATTACTTCTGGGATCTTCAACATGGTAATCCATATGTAATAACTAAGTTTCCTGATCCTAATTCTGTTAAAGGTTATAAGGACTACCAACCAATTCCTCAAAAGATAGTCGATGAAAAGATTGATACAGACTATATCTCTTTAACTCAAAAGCCGAACTACTTTGAAGATCCTGCCTGGAAGGATGAATCATCCAAACAAGAATTTATAGACAAGAATAAGCTTAAGTTTCTAAGACCTTACCAGCTAAAGGCTGTTCATTCAATTCAGACTTCAGTGAAGGATGGTGGAAATAGGTTCTTATTTGAGATGGCTACTGGCACAGGGAAAACTCTTATCGCTGCCGCTGTAATTAAGTTATTTCTAAGAACTGGTAATGCAAGACGTATTTTGTTCCTAGTAGATAGATTAGAACTTGAAGACCAGGCTAATAAGGCTTTCATTAACTACCTGAAGAATGATTTTAAGTCTGTTATCTACAAGGAGAACAAAGATGACTGGCGTAAAGCTGAGATAGTAGTTACGACTGTTCAATCTCTTCTGTTTAATAACAAGTATCTGAAGTTATTCTCCCCTACTGATTTTGATTTAGTTATATCTGATGAAGCACACCGTTCAATAGGTGGTAATGCAAGAGCTATCTTTGAATACTTCATAGGTTATAAGTTAGGGTTAACTGCTACCCCCAAGGATTACTTGAAGAAGATCGATAGGGCTAATGATCCGAGGGACTTAGAAAGAAGAATCCTTTTAGATACATACAGAACCTTCGGTTGTGAAAGTGGTCAACCGACCTACCGCTATTCTCTTGTGGATGGTGTAAAAGATGGCTATTTAATAAGTCCTATAGTGGTTGATGCTAGAACTGAGGTAACAACTCAGTTGCTATCGGACGAAGGGTATTCAGTGCCTGTAATAAATGATAATAACGAAGCTATAGAAGAGGAATACTTCCAAAGGGACTTTGAGAAAAGATTCTTCTCTGAGGATACAAATCGATTACTCTGCAAAACATTTTTAGAGAATGCTTTTCGTGATCCTATCAGCAAGGAGATAGGTAAGACAATCATCTTTTCAGTAAGCCAAAACCATGCCTCTAAACTGGTATTAATACTGAATGATATGGCTAATAAACTATATCCAAATAAATACAATTTTGACTTCGCAACTCAGGTTACATCCAGTATCGGTGAGGCACAGCAGTTTACAATTAACTTTACCAATAATAACCTTCATGGTAGTGGTAACTTTATTCCAGACTATAAGACCAGCAAAACCAGAGTATGTGTCACTGTAGGGATGATGACCACAGGGTATGATTGTCCAGATCTCCTGAATATATGTCTGATGAGACCGATCTTCTCTCCTACTGACTTTATACAGATCAAAGGTAGAGGGACAAGAAAGCATAATTTTACGGAGTTCCTGTTTGATGATGAACTTAAACCGCTGATCACTGAACCAAATAAAAAGAAGTTCAAGTTGTTTGATTTCTTTGCCAACTGCGAATACTTTGAAGACAAATATAAATATGATGAGATTTTAGAGATACCTAAATGGTATAGACGTGTAGGACCTCCAGTAGAACCACCTCCCCATCCCGTTGGTTATGAGAACCCAGATGATGATAAGCTGGTTATCATGGATGAAAAGATTATTGGTCTAAGTGGAATGAAGATTGACCGAATGTTCTTTGATCAGTTTGAGGATAAGATTAAGAAAGATGATTTCATCAGGGAGAATATAGGAATCGGTAACTGGGAAAAAGTTATTGAGTATATGAACGATAACATACTAAACAAACCCGAAGAGTATTATACCATAGAAAAACTTAGACGAGCTACAGGGGTTGATCGTAGAATCTCGATGCAGGAAATACTTGAAAAGATTTATGGAATGATCCCTTACTTTAAATCTAAGGATCAAATGGTAGAAGAAGAATTTGAGAAGTTTATTCTTGACCGTAAACCTGATGATCCCGCACATTTCGTTGCCATGAAATACTTCTTTAAGGCTTATGCAACTGACAGCAGAGTACGTGACATCGTTGATAATAAGAAATTTAATGACCTGTATGTAAACCCGAATTTCACAATAAAGGATTATAAAGCCATACCAGCCACATGGAGAGAAACAATTCCCGAATACATTAAGGATTATGTCTCTCTCAACCAATTTATGCAATAAAGGAAACAATGTTAGATAGTGAGACTAAACGTAGAATAGACACCGCAAGAAATCAGCTAGTTGGTAAAGTACCTGATCCGAAATCACAGGTTGAACAAATAACCATAGCACTCATCTATAAGTTTATGGATGATATGGATGCTGAATCAGAGGAACTTGGAGGTAAGAGAAAGTTCTTATCAGGTGAGTTTGACCGCTATACCTGGAAGAAACTATTAGCCCCTGATCTTGGAGGTTTTGATGTTCTAACCCTCTATGCTGAAGCTATACAGAAGATGAACGTAAATCCGAATATCCCACAACTGTTCAGAGATATATTTAAGAATGCTTACTTGCCATATAGAGACCCTGAAACACTCAAGAGCTTTCTTAAGATAATTGATGACTTTGAGTACGATCATTCTGAAAGATTAGGAGATGCTTTTGAATATCTTCTTTCCGTCCTCGATAGCCAAGGGGACGCTGGACAGTTTAGAACACCGCGCCACATTATTGATTTCATGGTTGAGCTGGTTGACCCTAAGAAGAATGAAACGATTCTTGACCCTGCTTGTGGTACAGCTGGTTTTCTTATCTCCTCATACAAACATATTGTTAAGAATAACTCAAGCAGTTATAATCCAGAGAAAGATAATATAAACGGAAATGGTAATGGTTATAATGGAGATAAACTGACACCTGATGAAAGGAAAATACTTGCCTTAAACATTAAAGGTTACGACATCTCCCCTGATATGGTTCGTCTTTCTCTAGTTAATCTTTATCTACACGGGTTTACAAATCCCCTAATATTCGAATACGACACCCTGACTAGTGAAGAGAAATGGAATGAATTTGCTAATGTTATTTTTGCTAATCCACCGTTCATGTCTCCTAAGGGAGGAATTAAACCGCATAAAAGATTCTCAGTTGAAAGCAATCGAAGTGAAGTCTTATTTGTTGATTACATTGCAGAGCATCTAACCCCTAATGGTAGAGGTGCAGTTATTGTACCTGAAGGTATTATTTTTCAATCAGGAACGGCTTATAAGAGTCTAAGGAAGATGTTGGTTGAGAAATTCCTATATGCTGTTGTCTCTTTGCCAGGAGGGGTCTTTAATCCATATTCAGGTGTTAAGACTTCCATTCTTTTAATGGACAAGATCCTAGCTAAACGGACTGATAAGATTCTATTTGCAAAGATTGAAAATGATGGATTTGATCTAGGTGCACAGAGGAGAGCAAATGAAAAGGGAGAACTCCCATACATTATTAATGCCATTAAAGAGTACGTAAAAAGTTTGTTTAAGGGTACTGAGTTTAATACCGATGATTATAAGAATATATTAGTTTCTTCCAAAGAAAGGATCGCTGAGAATGGTGAATGGAATTTGGGTGCTGAGAGATATCAACCCACAAACAAAATTAATTTTTCTAAATATCCTTATGTTTCAATTGGTGAGGTTTCTGAGTTAATAACGAAAGGGACTACCCCAACTAGTATCGGGTTTGATTTTACAACTAAAGGTTTAAATTTTATTAAAATCGAATCCATAACTGATGATGGTCAATTTATACCCACTAAATTTGCACACATTTCTGCTGAATGCCACAATAAATTAGAGCGTTCTCAGTTAAAAATTGATGATGTACTTTTTTCAATAGCTGGAGCATTTGGTAGAGCGGCAATAGTACAAAAAAATATTCTCCCAGCCAATACTAATCAAGCCCTTTCCATTATAAGATTGAAAAAAGAATTAGTTTATCCTAAATATCTTTATTGGATCCTTAAATCAGCGCATATTTTATCAGTAGTGCAAAAACTCAAAGTCGGAGTTGCACAATATAATTTATCTTTGAAGCAAATTAGTGAACTAGAAATCCCTCTTCCCCCAATGAAAGTTCAAAAGCAAATTGTTTCTGAGATAGAGGTCTGGCAAATGGATAATGAGAGACTAAAGGGCCAGATAGTAGTCAGGGGACAAAAAATAAAAGACAAGATAGCCAAGGTGTGGGGAGAATAAACCTAAAAGTAGAAGGCTTTTAATATATGTTAACCAATATGAACAATTGCCCAATCTGTAATACACAAACGACTGTTGAATCAATAGCAGAAGGTAGTGCTTATAATATTTATTGTACTAGATGTGGAAAATTTGAAGTCACTGATAGTGCTATTACTATGTTTCAAAATAGTGAAATAAACACGAAGCCATTATCACTGAGTTATTGGATAAGACAACACCAGACAAAAGAATCAAAAGTCATCATAGATTTAAATCTGATGCGAAAACTTCTTATAAATTTTGAACCACCCAAACCGAGAGAACAATCAGATAATTTATTACTTTGGATAGGATCCAATGTTAAGAAACCAGATGCTGTTGTTATTAGACCTTTTAATGATTTAATTTCAATTGTTGGAGCAGTTGATGAAGCGAATGTTATATATTTATCTCAGTACCTAAATGAACAGAAATATATTGTTTACAAATATTCGTCTACTCAAATGCATGCCCAGATGACATTCAATGGCTGGGATCGATATTATGAATTGCAGAGGTCAAATAAAGAAAGTCAATTAGCATTTATGGCTATGAAATATGGTAATGAAACCCTCGATAAAATATTCAACACTGTTATTAAAGAAGCAGTTGATAATACTGGATTTGAAATCAGAATATTAAGTGAGGTAAAGAGATCTGGTCTAATAGATGATAAGTTAAGGATAGAGATTCGTCGATCAAAATTTTTAATCGCTGACCTTACAGACGGTAACAATGGGGCTTATTGGGAAGCTGGATATGCGGAGGGTCTTGGAATGCCCGTTATATACATTTGCGAAAAGAGTGTGTTTGATGATAAAGCAAAGTCCACCCATTTTGATACGAACCATCACCTTACTGTCCCTTGGGAAGATACGGAGGAAGGATTAAAAATATTTGCGGATGAACTCAAGGCTACTATTAGGGCGACCTTACCAGTAGATGCGAAGATGGAGGATTGAATTAAGTACACTCACGAGAATTCTCAGACCTTCATAGAAGCCCTTAGTAGCCATTACCAGAACTAGGTGAGTAATTTGTACTTATCAATTATATCGATGCTACCACTGGCTTGTAATAATTAATATAGCATACTGCGACTTGCCTTACAGTAGGGCTATTAAACCTTCATGATTCTAATAACCCTTGCTGAACAACTAAATGCTTATAGGAGGTTCACAGAACTTCTTAAATTATTCTCCTTCAGATGAGCATATATCTCTATAGCAATCAACAATAACCGATCATTTCCCCATTAAATTGTATAATTTACTGATTTTTTCACCGCTCTTTGTCGGCATTTGTTGAACAACAGGTTGAACCATATCTAAATGATTATCTTTATATAGAAATTGATTACCACTGAATTTTAGTAGATCATCAACTGATTTGTCAAAATATTTGCCATAATCTTGTCTAAATTTATATGTTGTAGTATTTGCCATAATCATTATCATTCCTGATGAAAACACTGCTCCGTTTTTATGAGAAATATCTGCCCCAAGAGTATAATTACTCTGCATGGCATCTATCGATTTTATTTTTATTATTTTATTTTCTTCGAGTCTCGCTACACCATAGTCATTTAATAAAATCTGCATAAAAGAACTACCATCTTTTATTCCATAATCACAACTTAGAAAGATTGGATTGAAATAATCAAATCTGTCTAGGTTCTTATATAATTTCAATTCATGAATTTCTGAAAATGAATCAATAATTCTGAATATAAAATTATCATTTCTATCTAGCAATAAAGATACTCTGTCCTTCCCTTTTGAACCCATGTCCAATATGTATTTCTCTCGATCTAAAGTAGTAGGACTAATAACTATTTTAGTATGTATCCCTAATCCTTCATATTTCTTTGCATCTAAATTAGGATCTTTTGATAAGAGGAAATTATATCTTTCTCTATTAGTAAATTTGCCTGCAGATTGTTCTGTATTTGAAGGGGCTATTATTTGACCAGCTTTTAATTCTTTTTCCTTAATAGTATACTGAAATATTCCTTTAAAATATTTAGTTTCATTATCTATTTGAGCATCATATGAAACAATTAATCTTGCTGTTTTGTAGGCTTCCTGGTTATCACGTTTAAATTTATATGGGACTACATAAGTTAATGGTGCATCTTTATATAACACTCTAAAAATAATTGGAGCAAATTCTACTTTTGATAAACCTGAATAATTAAATGATATATTAACACTATCAGCTGGAAGAGAATTTGTATTCTTCAAAATATATTTTATTTCAAAATCCTGCTTTGTAACTTTTTCAATGATGAGTTGCACATCTAAATAGGGTCGATTTTGATTGATATAATCTGGAGATTTAATGTACCCAGGTTTTGGTGTTAAAAGCTGCGTTAAAATAATAATGATTATCCCGCTAAATAAATTGCCACCTATACTAAATTCTAAATTAATTTTTTCCTTTTTGCTTATATTATTTTTGTTCATTATAAGGTAGATAAATAATAATATTGCAACTGCAAAAAAGAATAAACATAAAATAATCCAGATACTCATTCCCTTCCTCCAAATTAAAGAACGATTTTAAAAAAACCTGCTAAAGGTTTTAATATCTAAAGTAAAAATAATGCTATTTCTTCCATTCTCAACATTTGCTTATTATTAAAACCAATTCTTCAATTAATTCAAAGTTCTCCTATAACAGGTTTACCGAAGTCCTTAAGTTATTCTCCTTTAAGTGTGCATAGATCTCAGTGGTTTTAATATCAGCATGTCCAAGCAATTTACTCACTTCGTAGATTGATACTCCTTTCTGGACTAACCAAGAGGCAAATGTATGCCTGAGAGTATGGAAGTGGTATTTATCATTTAATTCAGCCCTTCTAATTGCTGCCTTGAAGTTATTAGATATAAGATCTTTAGTAAACAACATTTTATATTTATAAATAAATATATAATCCTCAGGATTGCCTTTCTTAATTAAAAGATCTTCTTTTAAACTCCTATGAAGAGGAATGTTTCTTGATTTCTTGCTTTTGGTAATAAATTCTTCGTGGTTAACTACCGTTATCATATCAGTTTCAAAATTAATTGATCCCCATCTAAGGAACCTTATTTCACCCATCCTCATTCCTGTATATACAGCAAATCTGTAAATCAGTCTGAATTTTTCTTCATTCTCGTTCTGGAGTACTTGTTCAAATTCTTCTTTTGAGAGAAATAACGGTTGATTTTGAGGAGGTTTTAACTTTTTTATTTACT
>JARLHD010000552.1 GCA_031292435.1 Ignavibacteriaceae bacterium | reverse complement strand
TCATTCCTGTCATTCTGATTTTCATTCCTGTCATTCTGATTTTCATTCCTGTCATTCTGATTTTCATTCCTGTCATTCTGAACGGAGTGAAGAATCTCCTTCCCATTCTCTGTTATTTCCAAAAGTATCCCTGCAGACCCAAGTATATGCCCCGCGTCTATAAAAGTAGCACTTATCCCCGGAAAAATTTCAATCTTCTTATCATACTGTACCCCTATAAAATTAAGCATTGCCTTTTCAACATCATCTATAGTATATAATGGCTCAAAAGGATTTTTGTGCTGGCGTACTCTCTTCTTATTAACAAACATTACATCCTTCTCCTGCAGAAATGCAGAATCCCTCAACATTAACTGGCACAAAGCCAATGTTGCAGATGTAGTATAAATATGCCCCTTAAACCCGCTTTTTACAAGATGCGGTATATTGCCGCTATGGTCAAGATGGGCATGGGACAATAACATAGCATCTACTGTTGATGGATCAAAAGGCAGGTTCCTGTTTATTTCAAAAGCTTCCTTCCTTTTACCCTGCATCAATCCGCAGTCCAGCAGTATTTTCTTTCCGTTAACCGATATTAAATGTTGTGAGCCTGTTACCGACTGGTCAGCTCCGCAGAATTTTATTTTCATAGAATTACCTTATTTCAAACTAATATTAAAAAATGCAAGCGAAATATACTCTTTTCCCCTTTTTAATTCAGATAATCATCAGATTATCACCAAATAAACATTAGTTTACTTTTATCAACTATCCTTGACATAAATAGATAACTATTATTATTTTTCATCTACCCGGTTTGGTAATTACTATCACATGCTTGGGTTAAATATTATACATAAAACCAAAAGGATACCAATAGGACACCAATAGGATACCAATAGCACACCAATAGCTCTTCTTTTTAACTTAATTTATAAGGAGTTCGCTCTATGGCAAGGATCAAAAACCAGATACTCGGAGATGTCTCAGGATCATTAGGTCACGTTGTATATAAAATTATAGGTAATACACCCTACGTTGCTAAAAGACCAAATTCATTTATCCCCGGTACAGACCCTGCCTCTGTTTTTAGAAGAGATCAGGGGGCTTTTATTGGAAAGCTTTCAAGTAAAATTTACTCAATAGGTATCATTAAAAAACTTTGGAGTTATTCAGTTAAAAACCAATCAAGAATTTATCAGAAGATATGGTCCGAAAATTACCACACGGCAAATTGTAATGATCTGGATAGTGGGGCTAAACTTACTCCGGATCTCGGTTTCAATGTAACAAACACATCCTTCCTTTTTGATGAAAGATCATTCCTTCTTAAATCAGATCCGCTTACTGAATTAAATGGAATCAATCCGGCAATCGAAAAATTCATTCTCCCTGTCGGCGTAATCGTCCTCAAAGACACTAAATCTGCCGCAGCCCCTCCATTGGAAATAATAGCCTTCACAGGTAAAAATGAAATACTCGATCTCAAAACCCCACTTAATATCAATATTACCTTGCTTCCGCCCGAATATATAAAATATAATCTCTACCGGTTCAGGAAATGTTACCTCATCCTGATAACGTTAGACGCCAACGAAAATTCCATCCACACTTCTAATTGCTTATGTGGCTAAAATCAAATAGATAATAATACATAAATAATATTGTGCTCTATCTCTCTTTAAGCCGGGATAAATTTCTCCGGCTTCTTTCTAACCCCATCCCTGTAAATGCAGTGCAATTTATTTGTTGCAGAATATTATTAAAATGAATTATATTTGGTAATTAAATACTTTATTTTATTGGTAATAATTTACGTTTTTACGATTATCACGAACAGACCGGATGAGTTAACTTGATCTCTAATTTTAATAAGCCAATTTCGGGGATTTCTATAAATATCAGGTCTTTACCCTATACCTATCTTATTATAAAGTAATTAGTTTAGCTATGTACATACTGTCTGAATTAGATTTTTAACTGAAATATCTTTTGACAAATGTATTGCGTTAGGAAAAATTATTAATATATCAGGAACATCATGAATAAAGTTCTTACCTTTTTAAGTGCATTTATACTGGTCGTTCTTTTAACCAGTTCAAATTATGCCACCGGTCTCTTAACCGAAGATTTTAATTATACTTCAGGAACACTACTTAGCACAACAGCTACTACTGGCTGGTCAGCTCATAGTGGTGCAGGTACAAATGCTATAACAATTAACGCCACAGGTGGTGCCTCAGGTCTAACCTACTCGGGTTTCGCTGGCTCGGGCGTGGGTCTCTCAGTTACTTTAGCAGCTTCCGGTGAAGATGATAATAAATTACTATCTTCTGCTGTAACCTCCGGGTCAATTTATTTCTCCGCAATGATAAATGTCGCAAGTGTTACCACTGCAGGTTATTTCTTTAACATAGGTACAAGTACTACTACTTTTTATGCAAGATTATCTGTACAGGCTGTCACTGGCGGATATAACTTTGGTATCGCAAAGGGCTCCAGCGATGCAGCCCAATATGAATCAACAGTCCGCTCTTTTGGCACTACTTATTTTGTTGTAGTCAAATATACTTTTGGTAGTCCAAGTGTCATTTATGTTAATCCAAGTCCTTTTAGTACTGAACCTGGTTCACCGGCCGCCGCCTCTCTTACTGCTACCGATATTTCTACAATTACAGCTATATATATTCGGCAGGGGAGTAGCGGACCTATTCTTACTATTGATGGAATCAGGGCTGGTACAACCTGGGCTGATGCCACTCCTTCATCTGGTGGGAGCCCTTTATTTTCAACAACCGGTACTTTAACTTCATTTTCTCAAACATCATCATCCGCTTCTGCTGAACAGACATATACTATCGGTGGAACAAATCTTACTAATAATGTAACAGTTACTCCCCCCGCTGGCTTTGAAATTTCTAAAACTACAGGTTCAGGATTTGTAACCGGCACAGGTAATCTTACTTTTACTGCCGCTCAAGTTATGGCAAATCCAACAATATATGTCAGGTTACATGCCAGCAGCTCTGGTAGTTATTCAGGAAACATTACCCATGCAAGTTCTGATTTTACAACTGTAGATAAAGCGGTTTCCGGTACCTATCCTGGTTTTACTGTAACAGGAACCCTGTCAGCGTTCTCTCAAACATCTGCTACACCTTCCGCGGAACAGACATATACTATCGGCGGAACAAATCTTACTAACACTGTAACAGTTACACCACCTGCAGGCTTTGAAATTTCAAAAACTACAGGCGCAGGATTTGTCACCAGTACTGGTAACCTTACCTTTACCGCCGCTCAGGTTATGGCAAATCCAACAATATATGTAAGATTGCATGCCGCCACCCCCGGTACATTTCCGGGAAACATTACTCACGCAAGCTCTGATTTTGTAACTGCTAATCAGTCAGTTACCGGAACATATACAAATGCTTATATGTTATCCTTAACAGGTTTGATTCAGGCAAGATATAATGGCGGTGTCTTCATACCTGATTCTGTTTCTGTTGAATTACATGATGCAAGTTCTTTCGCGTTGGTGGATCAGGATAAAGAATTATTGAGTTCTGCCGGCACTGGTACATTTAAATTTTATTCTGCCGTTAATGGAACAAATTACTATATAGTCGTTAAACACAGAAATTCCATTGAGACATGGAGTGCCTCTGCACAAAGCTTTTCATCAAATTTATTAAGCTATAATTTTACTACTTCAGCTTCACAAGCATATGGAAGCAATTTAGTTTTACAAAGCGGTAAGTATTGCATATACAGCGGCGATGTTAATCAGGATGGTCAGGTTACTAGTGATGATTTTACTGGTGTAGACAATGATAATACAAATTTTGATTATCATATTGCCAATGACCTAAACGGTGATGGTCAGGTAACCAGCGATGATTTCACCTGTATTGATAATAATAATTCTAATTTTATTTCAAAAAATGTACCTGCAGTAGTACCTCCAACTCCTGTATTTTCCATTACTGGCACCTTAACATCTTTTTCACAAACCTCCTCTGCTCCAGGTACAGAACAAACATATACTATTAGCGGGTCCAATCTTACTTCAAACGTAACATTGGTTCCCCCTGCTTCATTTGAAATCTCCAAAACAACAGGTGCGGGATTTGTAACAAGTACTTCAAGTCTTGTCTATACTGCCGCAGAAGTTATGGCAGGAAAAACTATTTATGTAAGATTACATGCTGCCTCAACCGGAAGTTATTCAGGTAATATTACTCATACAAGTTCTAACTCCGAATTTACACAAGCTGTGCAATCAGTTTCAGGGTCATACACAAGTACGCCTGTTTTC
>JARLHD010000551.1 GCA_031292435.1 Ignavibacteriaceae bacterium | reverse complement strand
TTTCATTTGGATTAACGGATAAGTAAGTTTGTTAATGAGGTTATGATAAAATCATGAAGACTGAGGCGCTTAAAATTGCTGATTGGTGGGAGAAGACGGACAATAATAGAATATTGTGCACTTTGTGTCCACGTTACTGTAAAATCGGGGACGGGCAGCCGGGGTTCTGCTATATAAGACAAAATCTTGGAGGGGTTTTATATTCACTGGGGTACGGACATCCATCGGGTTTTGCAATTGATCCTATCGAGAAGAAACCTTTAAGTCATTTTTTACCAGGGTCCAAGGTTTTAAGTTTTGGAACTGCGGGATGCAATTTGGGATGCAGGTTCTGCCAGAACTGGTCGATAAGTAAAGCTAAGTTAGATGAAATGAATGCTGTGGAAGCGGGTCCGGAGGATGTTGTTGCATTGGCAAAAAGATACAGGACTCCTTCGATTGCTTACACGTATAATGATCCAACTATTTTTGGCGAATATGTGATTGACATTTCGAGGATAGCGAGGGAGGAGGGGATAAAATCCGTAATGGTTACAGCGGGGTACATTGATAAAAAAGCGCGGAAGGATGTTTATAAATATATCGATGCGGCGAATGTTGACCTGAAGGGTTTTACGGAAAGGTTCTATCACAAATTAACATATTCGCATTTGGATGATGTGCTTGATACGCTGTGCTGGCTAAAGAATGAAACGGATATCTGGTTTGAGATTACTACGCTTTTAATTCCAGGTGAGAATGACGGCGAGGAGGAGATTAAGAATGAGTGTGACTGGGTGATAAATAATTTGGGGGATTCGGTACCGCTGCATTTTACTGCTTTCCATCCTGATTTTAAAATGCTGGACAAGGAGAGGACTCCCGAGCAGACGCTGGTACGTGCGAGGGAGATAGGGATGGTGGCGGGAATTAAATATTGTTATGTGGGGAATGTGCACAATGTTGAAGGGCAGACGACGTATTGTCCCAACTGCCGCACGGAGCTGATAAAGAGGGACTGGCATTCGGTTAAGTTTAACAAGATTGTGGAGAATATATGTCCCCGGTGCGGGGAGCATATACACGGGATATTTTAATAAACTTAATTATAGATTTTAAAACTATTTTTTATTAAGCAAAGTAGTCGATCCCTGAGCGGTACTCATAATAATTACCTCGCTGATGTTCACATGAGCGGGGCGCAAAGCGGTCCATAATATTGTTTCAGCAATATCGTCCGCACTCAAAGGTTTCCATCCTTCATAAACCTTTTTCGCTCTCTCCTTATCCCCCGAAAATCTTACCTCGCTGAATTCCGTTTCCACCATACCGGGGTCTATGGTAGTCACTCGTATATTTTTATCATATAGATCAACACGCATAGCTCTTGATAATCCATTTACAGCAAATTTTGATGCGCAGTAAACATTTCCATTGGGATAGACTTCATGCCCCGCGATAGAGCCCAGGTTTATTACATGCCCTTCCATTTTTTCTACCATCAAGGGGATCACTTCCCGAGAAACATATAACAAACCTTTAACATTCGTATCGATCATCTCATCCCACTGATCCGTATCCCCTTCGTGGATTTTGCTCATGCCCCTGGCAAGACCGGCATTATTCAGGAGAATATCGATCTTTCTCCATTTCCCGATAAAAGAGCCGACAGCTTTTTTAACATCACCCTTCTTTCTCACATCAAGTTCGATTGTCAAAACATCAATCTTAAATTTATTTTTTAACCCGGATTCAAGTTCCTTAAGCCGGTCGATTCTTCTGGCAGCCAAAATTAAATCAGCCCCTTCAGAAGCAAACATAAAAGCTGCCGCTTTTCCGATCCCTGACGAAGCTCCTGTTATAAATACAATTTTATTCACTAAACTTTTCATTCTACCTTCCTGAAAATTTAGTTACAAACTTACAAAAATTCTTTTTCCTTATTAAGTAATTATTAAACCCAGTTTAATTCATGCTGTTAAATAATATAACTAATAAGAGCGATCGACCAGGATATTATTAAGAGAGGAAGAGGCTGACGTCGCCGGCGCCTTCACGGATAACTTCGGGTACATCTTCGCTAAGATCGATTATGCTTGATGGGGTGTTTTTTCCAAACCCCGAGGAGAGCATTAAATCGACTTGTTTATCGAAGACTACTTTTATTATATCCGGGTCGTTCATTATTTCGCCTTTTCGTGTTGTAACGCTTGTACTTATAATCGGATTACCGACTTCCTCCACAAGTGATAATGCAACATGGTTATTGGGAATACGAATGCCAACGGTTTTTCTTTTTGTCCACAGAGTTTTAGGGACGGTTTTGGATGCAGGGAGGATAAATGTATAGGGACCGGGGAGGAGGAATTTCATCATGCGGTATGCATAATCAGAGACGCGGGCATATTTGGCAATATCTTTTAAGTCGGAGCAGACGAAACTGAACAGTTTGGTATTGGTGTCATTTTTAATCTGAAAAATCCTTTCGAGGGCGGCTTTATTGAATATATCGCAGCCGATTCCATAGACGGTATCGGTAGGGTAAATAATAACGCCTCCATCTTTAATTATTTTAACTGCTTTGTTTATAAATCTGAATTGGGGATCGGTGGGGTGAAGTTCGTAAAATTCCATAATATTCCTTTTTTAAATAATAGATCTCGTAGCTAATTTATAAAGCTTTAAGAAATTGTCAACATAAAATGGCTCAATGGTGATGGAATTTACACAAAATTATTTATTTGCTTTGGTTTTTTTAAGATGATTTTTAGTATATTTGAAGTTCAATTTTAAATGAAAGGCACTGAAGGAGTAAAAATGTCAAGAAGATGTCAAGTAACCGGGATTGGACCTTTAGCAGGAAATAACGTTTCCCATGCGCATAACAGAACAAAGAGAAGATTTTTACCTAATCTTCAGAAGAAGAGAATCTGGGTACAGGAGTTAAACAGGTTTGTTACACTTAAAATTTCAGCAAAAGGGATAAAGACTTTAAATAAGAACGGCACATCAGAAGTTGCAAGACTTATTACTACAAAGCAGATTAAAGTAAGATAAACGATTAAGAGTATAAAAGAAAAAAGGAAAGCAGATGCTTTCCTTTTTTTAGTTTAAAGGGGAGGGTTACTCTCTAACGACCCAGACTTTGATTTTGGCATTAACGTTTGCATGCACTTTAACGGAAACGGCATAGATGCCAAGCGCTTTAATAGGTTCTTCGATCTCGATCTTTCTTTTATCGATCTCAAAGCTTTTTTCTTTTAAAGCATCCGCAATCATCTGGGTAGTAACGGTTCCAAAGATCTTATCTTCTTCGCCGACCTGTACGGGTATAGAGATAGAAACTTTTTCCAGTTCAGCTGCAAGATTTTCAGCAGTAGTAATTTCGTGCTGTTTCTTTTTCATGAAGGTCTTTTTTTCTTCTTCGAGGGCTTTGATATTTCCCTTAAGAGCGACGTAGGCAATTTTTCTAGGGATAAGAAAATTACGTGCATAGCCTTCTTTAACATCGACGAGTTCGCCGATTTGTCCCAGGGACTCGTGATTTTGTCTTAATATAACTTTCATTTATATACCTACCTTACAGTGTCAGAAACATAAG
>JARLHD010000550.1 GCA_031292435.1 Ignavibacteriaceae bacterium | reverse complement strand
ACCAATTTCATGTCCTTCTGTAACCATGCGACGCAGTAATAATGGGTTTTGACTAGCTTTTGTTCCTATTACAAAAAACGTTGCCTTAACTTGTTTCTGTTTTAGAGTATCTAAAATCGCTTCAGTAAATGCTGGATCAGGACCGTCATCAAAGGTAAGAGCGACAACTTTCCGATCAGTCTTTACCATGGTATATGTTCCAGCGATGGTTGGTGTAATCCGTTCGTTCCAAACGTAGACAAACAGACTAAGACTTAAAATTGCAAAACATAGGATGGTTTTTCGTTTCGATAAAACAAAGACTCGCACTTTATCACTCCTAAAGTTACTTAAAATAAGGTATGAATACATGGGGTTAACAAGACCAATAAAGGAAGCAACTTGAGGTATATACCAAAATAAATAAGGCCCCCACCATTTTTGATGAGGGCATATGCGAGGTGCATAGTAAAAAGGACCGTGATTATTACGGTCCTTTTATACATCAGTATGATTACCTAACTAATTCTATTCCTTTTACCAACTACGATGTCTTAAATATTCGGCGTGTCCTCTTCGAAATTCTTCGCGGCCCCTCCGAGCTTCTTCATGGCCCCTTCGAGCTTCGGGGTGGACCCATCGTCTCTCCCATGGCCTACCCCATTGATAACCGCTATGAACTGTTATAGTTTCACCAGTATAGATTGCATGAGGATTTGGGATTTGAGGATTTAAATCCATCAAATGTCTAACCGTTGTATTATATTGCATAGCAATACTGTGCATGGAATCTCCCGGTTGAACTGTATATCGCATTGAAGAATTCCTCCTAAATTACTATATTTAACCATATTCATATATATGGCGGGACAAATTTTTATGGTGCACGTACTTATTCTAACGAATTATATTCATTTCTAAAAGCCGCTACGTCAGATTTGAGTAACATTTTACCAATTAATTTGAATATTATACATAGCACAACATCCTTTCATTTCGAGAGGAGTTCCATGGGTAACCAATACTCTGGGACTCCTTTCTTTACGCCATCTTCAAGGATCAAAGTCAATGGTACATGCTAACACCCGAGCCTGATTTTTGTTAGTCACGGAATCCACATTTGACGGATAACTTGATAGTTTCGTAAGGAGTGGGCACCATTTTGCCTTATAACCCGAGTTTGGCGACATAATTTTCCATCACTAGGCATAGCAAGGGTTGTAGCGTCCCCAGAATGATTATTTGGGACTACTGTCTATTCTCTGCCGACTCACAGAACCTTATTTACAATATTTGGACTTAAAGTTAGTTGAATTCAGGAGTTTTCATTATATTTATTACATAATTTAGGAAACTAACCAAATTTGTTAAGTTCAAATCCTATTCTGTATCCGATAAGAAGAAAACTACGCCTATTGTACCACAAATCCGCATGGTATAAGGCTTAACTGGTATTGAATTCTGAATTATTTGGGACTACAACATTTAGAATAAGACCTGGAGCCCTTGCTATCACAGGGTTTGGAAATAAATGTCGCCAAACTCGGGTTATAAATATGAATACATGCGGTTTATAAGTACAAATAAAGAAAGGCCCCCACCGTTATAATGGGGGCCAAATGAGTAGGACGAGCAACTTTACGAGGGATATTGTGCCCGATATTCGGTTTATCATGCTTGTTGTTTAGACGAATGCTTCTCTTCTGCTATTTCCGTAATAGAATATAATAATGAAATCAGCTGAACGGAGGTTAAGTAATGATTGAACTCAATACGCTAGAGGAACAATGCCCGAAATGTAACGGTAAGGGTGGGATTGAGAACACCACTTGGTATCATAACTTCTCTGTGAACAAATTTAGGTTTCAAGTCTTAGAGACTGAAGATAAATCAAAGGTTATCAAAAATGAGATTCCAGATCATGAGTCCATGCTCTTTTTTTGTAGAAATTGTAATGGTAGAGGAAAAGTTCTTACACCTGAAGGGAAACGGCTTATGGAGTTTGTGAGGTTTTGGCTGAATCCTAACTATTAAGACCACGGAAGAAGAAAACTCCCACCATTCGGCGAGAGCCCTGAGCTGGAAGTAGGAGAATAGAGTTGTTTTATATTCTGCCCAAGATCGGTTTATTATGAAAATGAAAAAGCGAGATACACTTGTTTAAGGCTTTATCTATCAATGATAACAAAGAAGACCCCCCACCGTTTCCGAGGAGAGTCGAATAAGGAGGAATAAATGCTGAGGGATATTATGCCCAGGATAAGGTTTAATTATGTGCTTTAATACCCCAGTATAACGCATTAGAGTAAACCAATGCTCTCAATTAAATAAAGAAGATAAAAAGCATATTCATGACAGGAAACACCAATGAACTGAACGACCCTGCACTGAAGTACAGGGGTTCACGATTGCGACTGGAAGTCGCGATTACGGCTAAAGCCGTTTAAAAAGTGCGGACTGGAAGTCCTTATAAAGACTTAAGTCTTCTGAAAGGCCTATTGCTGAAAGCAATCTTAAGCCGGTGACTGAAACTCACTCACTCACTCATCTTCTACTTTAAATATGTCCTCTACACCGTCCTTGTCTTGATTTTCTATGTACGCCTTAATTGTTTCTTCTGTTACTGTCCCTACGGTTGCACAGAAATAGCCTACTGCCCATAAGTGCTGTCCCCAATATTTTTTCTTAATTTCTAAAAACTCGCCTTGTAGTAGTTTCGACGATCTTCCTTTGAGATATTGAACTATTTTACTAGGTGCTATATTCGTCGGACACGATAGTAGCATGTGAACATGATCCTTGCCTATACTACCTTGAACTATCGTCACACCCATTGT
>JARLHD010000549.1 GCA_031292435.1 Ignavibacteriaceae bacterium | reverse complement strand
TTGAAAATAATTGCAGTTTTCATACTTTGCCTAACGATTGGTCAGCTTTCAATCCTGAAATTATAAGAAATATTGAAGAGACTACCTTAATTAATTATCTGAATCAGGATAGAACTTTATTCCCGGTTAAAAAAGTAGTGCGGAAACGAGGAAGATCTCAATTTGTTAAAGAAAAATTACCTGATGGTAAATGGCAATATAAAAAAGATGTAAATGGAAATAGAATACCATTAATTGCAACAGGGGACAGCATAAGGGGTCAATTGCATAAAGAAACTTTCTTTGGTGCTATTAAAGATATTTCGTCTGATTCAGGAGAAAAATTTATTTATGTTGTTAAACAGGCTATTAAAGATTTTACTTCTGAAAATGAATTTGCTGACATAGTTGATCCGGTTGTCAGAAAGGTAATATCTGAAACAGTTGCTAAAAGAATAGAAAATGGTAAATCATTCAAAGAAGCAATTGCAGAAGAAATATGGATGGTTGCTAAAAATGGTGAATCAGCTAAGAAAGATAAAAATGGTAACCTAATCTTACCCATTAGACATGTCAGGTGTAAAGTAAAAGCTGGTAGAGGTTACCTTACAAAAGCCTTACAAATAAAAGAACATAATACCCCATCAAAGAATGAATACAAACAATTTTATTATTCACAAAATGAAACAAATTATTTATATCTCTTATATGAATATAAATCAGGTGATTCATTAAAAAGAACTCAAAGAATAATCAATTTATTTGAACTAGTTAAGCTTGGTATTAAAAATCCGAATGAATTATATTCTATTCCAGATTATTTAATAATGGAAAAAGGAAAGGGGAATAATAAATTTATTTATACTTTAAGTGCCATTCTTAAAGTCGGCACAAGAGTTCTTGTATGGAAGGAGTATTCTGATGAAATAAGGGATCTATCAAAAAGGGATTTATTAAAGAGGCTTTATAAAATATATAAATTTAATGAGATTGGTCCCACTGGATATGTTTATTTACAATTCCATAATGAAGCTAGACCTGATAAAGAATTGGGAGAAGGGGAAAAAGTATTCAATTATGATAATTATCAGCCGCGGCTTCGATTTTCAGCAGATAATCTTCGTTGCCTTATAGAAGGCAGGGACTTTAAGATTACTCTTGATGGGGAAATAGAATTAAAATGATTAAACGTACTATTTACTTTAGCAATCCGGCCTACTTAAGTAAAAAAGATGATCAGTTAATTATTAAATATCCGGAAGAGAAAAAAGAAATTAATGAATCTGTAGAACAAGATGTAAATATTAAATATCAGTCTCGCTCTAATCAAAATTCAATACCGATCGAAGATATAGGTGTAATTGTATTGGATAATCAGCAGATAACGCTTTCTCATGGTTTAATCTCCTCTCTTTTGGAAAATAATACTGCCTTGATAACTTGTAATAATACTCATCTTCCCGTCGGATTGTTCTTGCCCCTTGAAAGTAATCAGATTCAAAGTGAAAAATTCCGCGAGCAAATTAATGTAACAGAGCCTTTGAAAAAACAGCTTTGGCAGCAGACAATTTCCGCTAAGATTTTCAATCAGGGGATGCTTCTTGCAAAAAGGGGAGGGAAAAATGAAAATATGAAATTGTGGAGTAAAAAAGTTCGCTCAGGTGACCCTGATAATTATGAGGCTCGTGCAGCAGCCTATTATTGGAAAAATTTATTTCCGAAGGAATTTGAATTTGAAAGAGATCGTTATGGAATGCCCCCTAATAATTTACTTAATTATGGATATGCAATATTAAGGGCAATAATTGCAAGGGGTCTTGTATCTTCTGGATTACTCCCGACACTCGGTATCCATCATCATAATAAATATAATGCATACTGTCTAGCTGATGATATTATGGAGCCATATCGTCCTTACATTGATGATATGGTATCAACTTTTATAGAAGATGGTGAAGATTTTACTGAACTAACCCCATCAATCAAAAAGCAGTTATTAACAATTCCGGCTATTACAATCAATATAAATAATGAAGAATCCCCCTTAATGGTAGGAACACAAAGGACTACTGCCTCTCTTGCAAAATGCTTCGGGGGTGAAAATAGAAAAATCATTTATCCTGTATTTTGTATGAATTAGAAAATTTAATTAACCGGCTTTATATATGGAATTAAATCAATACCGTATCATGTGGGTGCTTGTATTTTTTGATTTACCAACAGAAACAGCAAAGGATAGAAAAGCGTATACTCGATTTAGAAAGGAATTAATGCAGGATGGCTTTTCTATGTTTCAATTCTCAATTTATGTAAGGAATTGTCCAAGCAAAGAAAATAAAACAGTTCACGTTAAAAGGATTAAAAAAATCCTTCCTGAAAAGGGACATGTAGGGATTCTTTCCATAACAGATAAACAATTTGGGAATATGGATATCTTTTTTGGAAGGAATAAGAAAGAAAGTGGATTTTTGGAAGCGCATCAATTAGAATTATTTTAGGCAAATTCCCGCCTCAAATATTATCGAGACGGGAATTCAATTCAAAGAGGATGTTTTAGTTTTTCATTCCTATTGTTGTTGTAACTTCATATATAACAGGGGTTAAAACACTAATGAGTTGTTTTAAATATCCTCAAAGAACTTATTGAAAGCAAAACACAAC
>JARLHD010000548.1 GCA_031292435.1 Ignavibacteriaceae bacterium | reverse complement strand
TAAGGTATTTCTTTAACATGAGGAATATATCTTCACATATGAACTTTGATCTGGCACTCGCCAAGAAACAATCAGATGAAAACCCTGTATTCTATCTTCAATATGCTCATGCAAGGATCTGTTCAATTCTTAAGATGGTAAACGAACAGAATCTGGCCTCATCAACTGATAATCTGCTTCTTCTGAATACAGAAATTGAATTGCAGTTAATCAAAAAACTGCATCAGTTCAGTGAAGAAATAGTAAAAGCTGCTCTTCAATACGAAATCCATCATATATGCGTTTACCTTGAAGAGTTGGCATCCTTATTTCACAAATTCTATACATTCAGCAGAATTCTGGGTACCGAAAAAAATCTGGCAGAAGCTAGACTGGCACTAGCCGGAGCAGTTAAGATAGTAATTAAGAATGGTCTAAAAGTCCTGGGTGTTAATGCCCCTGATGCCATGTAATCTAATCTGCTATTGCAAGTGAGGCAGCATATATTTTCCCTGCGCCAATGTCCCTTAGTTCTCTCCCGCATTCTGAAACAGTCGCACCCGTTGTAATAACATCATCTATTAGCAGGATATTTTTACCGGCTATATTTTCTGCATTTACAACCTTGAAAGCTCCTGAAATGTTCTTTTCCCTTTTCTGTATTTTCATCGATGTTTGAGTATAAGTATATTTTATTCTTCGAACACTTCTTTTATCAAGCTCTAGTTTGAGTTTTCTATTTACACCCTTAGAAATATAATAGGACTGATTATAGCCTCTTTCTGATTTTTTAAGTCGGTGCAATGGGACCGGGATAATAAGATCAAAATTCAATTCATGAATATCCTTTATCAATTTATCCCCAAGCAATATTCCAAGGGCTTCTCCAATCATGAAATTATTTTCGTATTTCATTGAATGAATTATCCTTTGCAGCTCTTTATCTTTTTCAAATACATAAAGCGAAGTTAATCCTGAGATAATTCCTTTACTATTAAATTTTTTCTGAAATTCAAATTTGATTCTTGTATTATCCGCGGGGAGTATTTTGTTCAGGCAGGTTGAGCATATATATTCCTCTTTTGATTCCAGTTTGTTCTTGCATGCAGGGCAAATCCTTGGCAGGAATAAATCAAAGAATTCAGTTAAAATGTTTATCTTATTTTTTATAATACCCGCCGATATTACTGTATTTATAAATCTAAACCCCTTACCAGTCAAGCTATTTTGTTTATTTTGAATTATAAACCTTAAATCACCCAAAAATACGGTTTCAAAACGGTTTCAAAACGCTTTCAAGGTTGATCATTCGTTACTTCTTTATGTAAGATTTGTTTCCCGCATGTTAAATCCTTTATCCAAATTTTAAGATTTTAACTTGTACAAAATTAAAGCATGCCGGAACGTTTCCTAATAAACCATTCTATGGAAAATATAAAAATTGTTAAACCTAAAAGCCACTCATCTGACCATAGATTTACTTCATTTACATTAATTTTCTCTTTTGCTGATACATCATTTAACTTGTTAAGTATTTCAAACAATTGAACATAGTTATCGTAATTAAAGAATTTGCCGCCGGTTTGGTTTGCAAGAGAACTTAAGAATTCATAATTCATCTTTGGATCGATCATTTCAATATCTACTTCCCCGATATTAAATTTGCCTGCATCATTTCCAAGTTTCTTTTGTCCTTCAAAAGCTGTACCCGAAAAGGAATAATCGCCTGGTTTATTTCCCTCAAATTTTCCTTCATAAAGTCCGTTACCCAGTGCTGTAAGTTTAATTTCATTTTTCTGCTCACTGCCTGAAACATTAACAGTAACATCCGCATCCGAAACCGGATTAAATAATTCATCATATACTTCGCCGGCAAATTCTATCTCTTCTCCGGGAGCATAAATTTTCTTGGATGTTTTAATCCTTACCTGTTTCTCTTCATCAGAAGAATTGAGCCATTTAACCGAATTACCAATGAACCTGTCAAATAGGTCAAGATCTTTTTCGGCGGTTTGCAGCTTCCACCTCCAGATATCCTTGGCAAGCACGGTAACCGACCGTTTATTCCCAATCCTTTTGGTAATTATAAGTGGGGTATTTAACGGAATATTATTGGCTTTTACACGCGCAATTACTTCTGCTTCAGGCTTAGCCATATATTCACTATTGATCTGAAGAACCGGTGGAAGATTATTCCATGCACTTATATTATCAGTTGAATTATTCTGAAGCAAAGGATTTTTTGATTGGTTAATTGAAATATTTGGCTGAACTTCAGTGTACCCCTGTCCTGATCTGTTGATAGTAAAAGCAAGATCACTTTTAAAGTATTTAAGTTTATTCAAATCTACAGCATCAGTCATTACAAAAAAGAATGGTTTATTTTTTGCCAGCACTCTTTTAATAATATCATCAGGGACTTCCTTTGATGGAAAGCCAACCATAAAAAAGATATCTGCGCTGTCTATTGTAATTTGTGGACTGTTCTTCTCTACAGTTTTTCCCGCAGCATAATAAGTTAAGCTGCTTACTTTCAGATTTTCATCGGAGGAAAGGACAGTTTTTAATATTGTCATATCAGGGGAAGGTGCTCCGCTTAATATTACTACCTTCAATTTATTGTTTAATACATTTACGTAAAACACTTTCTTGTTGTTGGCAGTGGTGAACTCTCCGGGGAGCGGGGATATAACAGCAGTTAATTTTTTTTCTCCTCCATCCTTCGGAGTATATGTAAACTCCTCATTCTGAATGCCTTCAGCATTTAAAGTAATACTTTTTTGTTCTACTGCTTTGTCATTCTCATACAAGGATATATTAGTATTTTTACCGGCAAAACCTTTATTAGCAATTGAAACTGATATTGAAGTTGGCGTGCCTGCATATATATATTCATTGAAAAGAACATTTTTAATTTCTACATCATTCTTACTGGAACTGTCACCAATCCCAACGGTAAATACAGGTATCCCTAATTTCTCTGCAGTGAATACCGGATTGGTGCCTTCTGTAATAACTCCGTCACTAATTATTGCAACAGCAGAAATATTCTGCTCGTCCTTTTTTATACTTGAAAAGATATTTGAGAAGTTGGTGCTGACTTCTGAGAAATTTATTTTACTTAAACTATCCCGTTTAACTTCCTTTACCTTGCTTCCAAATGTGAAAATTCCTGATGTCTCTTCAAGTTTACCCTTTGAAATATCCTGTATGAAATTCTTTACGTGCTCCTCCCGGTTTGTCCCATCGTTAATCCGGATAGACCTTGAATTATCGATAAAGACAAGGGTCTTCGGCTTTATTACTATTTTTTTTGCAAGACTGAGTTTGGGCTCAAAGATTATAAAAATAACGAATAGAAGTCCCAATGCTCTTAGCGCAGTTAGAATATTTTTCCTCGCAGGGTTTACAAATGGAATAGTATAACGGTAGGTATAGACAGAATATAAAATTAAAAGAATTAATGCCAGGATAAGGTATAAATAGTTGAATGAAAAAGTTAGGCTGATTTTTTCATATCCAAACATATCCCTAATCCATTAACCTTTCTATTTTCCAGCTCTTCATTTTTTCATACGCAGCATAATCTGTCAGGTCAAAATGGATAGGGGTAATCGATACATAATTATTTTTGATAGCTGCCTGATCAGTTTCAATCTCAGAATCCAGCACTGTCAGATTTCCTGTAAGCCAGTAATAATCACGCCCGTTTGGGTCAACTCTTTGCTCATATACATCATCCCATTTTGACTTTCCCTGTGTTGTAAGATAGACGCCTTTAATCTGGCCCTCGGGTACATCAGGAACATTTACATTAAGCAAAGTGCCTTTTGGAAGATCCTTGCCAATCATCTTTTTAGCAAGCAAGCGGGCAATTTTACCACAGAACCTGAAATCTGTACCGGCATGATTTGTTAACGATATTGCTATTGAAGGAATATCCATAATTGAGGCTTCCCGTGCAGCAGAAACAGTTCCTGAATAAATTATATTTATAGCAGTATTTGACCCGTGATTTATTCCGGAAACTACCAGGTCAGGTGCATCTTTCATAATATTCCTAACTCCGATTTTAACACAGTCTGCCGGTGTGCCGTTAATAGCATAACCAAAAAACTTACCATTTTTATCATATTTAATTACACGGAGAGGGATTTGCATAGTAATTCCGTGTCCAACACCGCTCTGCTCTTTTAATGGAGCAATTATTGTAACTTCACCAATTTCTCTAAGCGAATCAGCAAGAACTTGAATTCCCGGAGCTTCTATTCCGTCATCATTAGTCACTAAGATTTTCAATTTTTTCCTTTAATATTTAAGAATATGGGTAGCAATATAATATATAGTACTATTACTCTCAATTAAGGTTCCAGGACAATAAGTTTGGAATTTTTGTTAAATTGTCTTCTAAAATTGATAATATATGGTAGTTCTTAAATCCTGCATTCTTTCCGGATTTCCCGAAATAACATTTGGTTTCACCACGAAAATCGGATTGAACAGGGAAGCCCCTTATTTTTTTAACATGTCTCTTACAGGACTTGATAAAAAGGAAATAGTTATTGAAAACCGGACTGCTTTTTTCAATTACATG
This sequence comes from Ignavibacteriaceae bacterium, assembly GCA_031292435.1. Lineage (GTDB taxonomy): Bacteria > Bacteroidota > Ignavibacteria > Ignavibacteriales > Ignavibacteriaceae > Fen-1301. Next base: position 5,981 of record JARLHD010000548.1, on the reverse strand, counting down.
GGTTTGAATTATGATGAAGTTGTTCTCCAAAGGCAGATTCATAGCGATATAATAACCTATATCAATAAAGGAGGGGCTGTGGGTGAAAGTGATGCTCTTATTACTGATAAATTTAATATTGGGCTTGCTGTAAGCAGTGCTGACTGCTTGCCGGCATTTATTTATGATAAAAAGAATAAAGTTATTGCCGGTGTCCACTCAGGATGGAAAGGAACTCAGAAGAAAATACTTCAAAAAACTCTGGCTAAATTATTTAATGAATTCAACTCTTCACCTGAAAATCTTATTGTTTATTTGGGACCATCGATATCACAAAAAAACTATGAAGTCGGAGAAGAAGTGACGATTGGATTTGACAGCAAATACTATATTCCAAAAGGAGAGAAATTCCTTCTGGATGTTGCGGCGGTAAATTATGATATGCTTATTGAAGCAGGTGTTCCTGAAAGGAATATTGAAAAATCAAATCTGTGCACTTATGACATGAAGGATTTTTTGCAGTCGTACAGAAGAGATGGCATAAATTCAGGTAGAGCTTTAGGTGTTATCATTTTAAGAGATAATTATGCAAGGTAGTATTTTGCAGATTCTTGGGATATATGCCCTCACATGTATGATATGGGGATCTACCTGGCTCGCCATAAGAATTGGATTAGAATCTATGCCTCCAATTATATCTGCCGGTTACAGGTTTACGCTAGCCTCAATTCTGATTTTAGGAGTGGTCTCATTAAAGAAGATTAAAATTCAAACGGATACAGTAGCAATAAAACTTTATCTTGCTATGGCATTCCTTTCGTTTGTAATTCCTTACGGTTTAATTTATTGGGCAGAACAATTTGTCCCTTCAGGACTTACGGCAATTTTATATGCTGTATACCCGTTCTCTATAGCAATATTTTCCTTCATGATGATCCCGTCTGAAAAGATTGGAATAAATAAAATCATAGGAATAATTATTTCATTTACCGGGTTGTATGTTATATTTTCAGAAAGTTTTACAGGAAATCTTGATAATTATCTAATAGGGTTAATGGCTGTTTTCATAAGTGCAATTATGCAGTCCGCAATTGCTGTCTCAATAAAAAAATACGGGCATCATCTTCATCCCTTATCGATGAACTTTTATCCAATGTTGATTGCCGGGGTGGTTTTATTGATCTATGGGTTTATTATTGAAGGGCATTTGCAGATAAAATATGATTATAAAGCGTTTTTTTCAGTATTTTATTTAGCATTATTCGGCAGTTTAATTACATTTACTTCTTATTACTGGCTAATTAAAAGAGTAAATATTATAATAGTTTCACTGATAACGTTTATAACTCCAATTATCGCCCTGTTTTTAGGATGGTTCTTTTATAAAGAAGAATTATCTCTCCATCAGTTAGCCGGATGTTTACTTGTGTTAGCAGGGCTATTGGCAGCTATATTCGGAAATATTGGAAAGGTATTAAGGAAAGCAAAATGATAAATATAATTCGGATCAAAAAAGCTTCATTCTATGGCTATCATGGTGTTATGTCCGAGGAAAAAAGTATGGGAGGTAAATTTGAAGCAGATGTGGATCTCCATACAGATTTCAGCAATGCGGCTGAAAAAGACAGCCTCAAGGAAACAATAAATTATCATGAGGTCTATAAGTTATTGTATCATGTTGTTCTTGAAGAGAAACATTATTTAATTGAAACCTTAGCAGTGAAGGTAGCAGATAAATTACTAACAGCTTTTCCAAAAGTGCAGAAGGTAGCTGTAAGAATAAGAAAAAATAATCCTCCGCTTGGAGGAGTTACTGACTGTGTTGAAGCTGAAATAATTAAATCTAGGGATGAACTGTAGAAAATTGATTCCGGTTTATCAGAATATGACAAATTAAACTCCATTTAATGGAAAAAGAAAACATCTCGTATATTGCTTTAGGATCAAATATCGGGGACAGATTTGATAACCTGTCAAGAGCCGGTCAGGAAATTATTAAAGACAAGAATAATAAAATTGAAAATGTATCATCAATATATGAAACTCTCCCATACGGATATAAGGACCAGGGAAATTTTTATAACGCAGTTATTAAAATCAAAACCGGATATGAACTCATTGAATTGCTTGATCTATTGAAATCGATTGAGAGGGGAATCGGTAGAGAAAAAAGTCCAAGATGGGGACCGAGGGAAATAGATCTTGATATATTATTTTATAACGATCTTATATTTTCCAATGAACGGATAACAATTCCTCACAAGGAAGTAAGTAAAAGAGATTTTGTTCTTATCCCGTTATGTGAGATTGCGCCTGAACTAAATCACCCTGTTTTAAAGCAAAAAATTTGTGATATTTGTATTGCAGATTCAGAAAAAACAGTCATTGGTAAAATCCAGCAAAAACTAACTTTTGGAATAAAAATTTGAAAGATTCTTCTGAAGTAAAATATATAGCAATTGAAGGAGTTATCGGAGCCGGTAAAACCTCACTTGCGAAAAAAATAAAAGACCGGCTAAATGCTCATATTATTTATGAGCAGTTTGAACAGAATCCTTTCCTGGAAAAGTTTTATAATGACAGGAAAAGATATGCATTCCAGACTCAGATGTTCTTCCTTATTAACAGGTACAAGCAGCAGCAGGGGCTGCATCAGGAAGATCTTTTTAATGAACATGTAGTATGTGACTATATATTTGAAAAGGACAGGGTTTTTGCTTATATGAACCTGAGCGGTGAGGAATTAAAATTATATGAAAGTATTTTCCCTCTTTTAGATAGGGCCCTTAGGAAACCCGATCTCGTTGTATTCCTTCAATCTAATGTTGACAGGCTAATGTATAATATTAAAAAAAGGAGCAGGAAAATAGAACGGAATATGACCAGAAGCTATATTGAAGAATTAAGTGAAGCATATAATTATTTTTTCTTCAGGTATAAAAGTTCTCCGCTTCTTATAGTTAATTCTACAGAACTGGATTTTGTAAACAGTGATAAAGATTTTGATGAGCTTTTTAGCCAGATATTCCGTCAGGACAGAGCCTTTACGGAATATTTCAAACCGGAATCGAGGAATATTATATAAATGTTATTAGTAGATCTGTTTTATTATATCGTTATTATTTATCTGGTATATAAAGGAATAATATTTGTTTCCAGGCTTTTTGCTGTTTCCAATAAGAAGAGCGATGAAGAAGTCAGACCGTCGAAATCCAAATTCAAAGATGTTGAAGAAGCCGACTTTACTGAAATAAAAGATGATAAAGATAAAGACAAAGGAAAAGACTCCAATTAATGGCTGAAAATAAATTCTTCAGTAAACTCATATATAATTTTTTTAAGAAGTATTCAATCCCGGAAGTTAAGAACAATTATGATTTAGGCGATCCCGGGAAGATTATTATTATCCGCCAGCATAACCAGTTAGGGGATTTATTAGCCGGTATCCCTTTATTTCGCGCAATTAAAGAAAAATATCCACAAGTACATCTTACAGTTATCGCAAGTCCTTCAAATTACCAGGGATTATCGAAAAATAAATTCATTGACCGGTTATTCATCTTTGATAAAAAGAAATTAATAAATCCAACATACTTTAATGAACTGCATAAATTATTGAAAGAAGAGTATGATATTGCCATAGTACCGGTAACAGTTTCAATATCATTTACAAGCAACATCCTGGCAAGATTAGCTAATGCAAAGATTAGGATTGGTCCTAAGGCTCTGGATGGAAAAGTAAACAAGAGCGATTTCTTTTTTGACAGAAGGGTAAATATAGACTGGAGAAAATTTCCGGATCAGAATGTATATGAAAGGAGTCTTGATCTTGTAAAACCATTTGGAATAAGCACAAAGAATTTTAAACCTGAAATCTCATTTGATAAAGAAGACTCAAAGCATGCAGATGAATTTATATCCGGAGAGATAAAATTAAATAAAGGAGAATATTTAATTGGACTTCATATCGGGGCAGGCAAACCCCAGAACCGATGGTCGCTGTTAAAGTTTGCCGATGTTATTGACCGGTTAAACAGAACATATCCCTCTAAATTCTTTATTACAGGTTCGATAAGTGACCAGGAGGAAATCTCTTTTATAAAGGGAAAACTCAAAATACCTGTGGCATTCTTTCTCAATCATTCGATCAGTCAAATTGCAGCTCTGATCTCTAAATCAGATTTATTTATTTCAAACGATACCGGAATTATGCATGTTGCAGGGGCAACTGAAGTCCCGCAGGTTTCTATATTCGGTCCAACAAATCCATTTCAATGGGCTCCAATCGGAGAGAATAAAATTATTGTGAAGAAATCTGATTTTATTGATGATGTTTCATCTGATGAAGTGTTTGAAACATGTAAAATCTTATTAGATAAAATGCCGGTGATTCATTGAGACGTCAAAAATTAATATCAGCAATTGACGTAGGATCTAATTCATTCCATATGATCATTGCTGAGATTTCGGGTAAATCATTTTCTATAGTCCGAAAGGAAAGGGAAGTAATACGACTCGGAACATGGAAGGAAGGGGAAGAGAAGATTATATCAGAGGCGGAATTAGATCATGCCGCCTCAATATTAAAAAGATTCAGAGTGCTTTCTGATTCATATAATTCAAAGGTTAGAGCTGTGGCAACCAGTGCTGTACGGGACGCTTCCAATAATCATGAATTTGTAGATAAAATATATTCCCGGACAGGGATAATGATAAATGTTATTTCAGGAAGGAAAGAGGCAGAGTTAATATTTGCTGGAGTAAAGAAAGCTCTTTTGATAGGGAAAAAGGATACCCTCAGCCTTGACATCGGCGGTGGAAGCACGGAAATGGTCTATTATGCCGGAGGCAAAATCGTATTTGCCGAAAGCTTCAAATTAGGCGCTGTTAGGTTAACAAAGAAGTTTTTCCCCGGTGCAGTATTAAACCATTCATCTATTGCTCACTGTGAAGAATTCATTGAAGAGCAATTTAATGAAGACAGAAATATTAAATTTAATATACCGTTTGAAATTGCAGCAGGAAGTTCAGGGACAATTCAGAATGCCGCATCTATAATTCATTTCGGAAACCAAAATAAAATACTTAGAAAACTAAACAGGTTCACGTTCACTTCTAACGACCTGAATGAAGTAATCGATTTTGTCCTATCATGCAAAACAACCAAAGACAGGCTCAGAATTGGTGGAATAGAAGGGAAAAGAGCAGATATTCTGCCCGCGGGTCTTTTGATTTTAAGAAAGGTTTTTGAACTATTCAATATTCGGGACATGGTAATATCGGAATATGCTCTAAGGGAAGGGATTATTCTGGATGCTATAAAGAAATCCCAGTCCCAGATACAATTTACCTTTTAACAGATTCCTACCATCCGTATATTTGCATATTGAATTTAGGGAATTATGATAGATATCAGGAACTTTTGCATTATTGCGCATATAGACCACGGTAAATCTACTATAGCGGATTGCCTGCTTGAAACTACCGCTACGGTCAGCGTAAGGGAGGCAAAAGCTCAGCTTCTCGATGATCTGGACCTTGAGCGGGAAAGGGGGATAACTATTAAATCGCACGCTATCCAGATGAAATACACTGCTAAGGATAAGGTAAATTACATACTGAATCTGATCGATACTCCGGGGCATGTGGATTTTTCTTATGAAGTTTCACGCTCACTTGCTGCATGCGAAGGAGCTCTTTTAGTTGTAGATGCCGCACAGGGAGTTGAAGCACAAACCATTAGTAATTTGTATTTAGCAATTGAAGCAGGATTAGAGATTATTCCTGTCCTGAATAAAATTGATCTGCCAAGTGCAGAAGTTGATAAAGTAAAGGGACAAATAATTGATTTAATCGGATGTAAGGACAGCGATATAATACTTGCAAGTGCAAAAACAAAAATAGGTATTGAAGAGATACTTGAGGCAGTCGTAAAGAAAATTTCTCCCCCCAAAGGAGATCCTAACGCTCCTCTCCAGGCTTTGATATTCGATTCTAAATTT
>JARLHD010000547.1 GCA_031292435.1 Ignavibacteriaceae bacterium | reverse complement strand
ATTCGAGTGCCATAGATGCGTGGAAAACTTTGATTATCAACATCCTTTGTAACAAATATTCTGCTTCTTGATGGAATATCATATATGGCGATTCTTGGTGTGCCGTTGCTTTCATCATGCCAGACTAACTTGTTACCGTAAATAGCTGGATGTGATCCATTAGGCGAATTTATTTTTGTATCTTTTTTAGCAGTTAAATCGTATATATGAATGCTACCAGCAGTATCTGACCACGTTACATTATTACCGTAGATTGCAGGGTCATGACCTGTTCCAATTTTGGTTATATTTGCAGCTGATACTACTGTAGTTAATGTCAAGACTGAAAGAAAAATTAAAAATATTGATAGAGCTCTGTTTCTCATCTTTATCCCCCAAAATGTATAAAGAAAGTTCAAATAATCCCAAGCTCCGTTATATCAGAATGTATTTACATTGAATTATATTATTTTGCAAAATTTAAATATCTTCTGACATGCACTGCAATCTCTGTAAATTCATAATTTGAAAAAGTAATTAAGATCCTAACCTAAAAGCCAATAATGGCCTTTCTTAAAAGGTCATAATATTCAAACTTTATATCTTGACTATGTCACATTACATTTCCATTTATTTATTTCACCGCAATTTATAAAAATAATGTTATAGATTAGTTGATATTAATGAGATAACTGCTGATTTTATCCTTTCAAATAGGATATCTGTAGAAAAATTCGTTTCTGAGAAGAATCTTGGCTCCTATTTTCAAACGAAGACTCGCTCAAGCCTTCCTAAATGTATTGATTACCTTAAAGGCTTGATTGTCCTGCCAAGTAGGAGGAATTTGAGGAAAATGGCAATTAGTATCTCTAAAAGGTCAGATAACCAAGCTTTGAGTCACTTTCTTTCAAATTCCCCATGGATTTATGAAAATCTTTCTAGAACGGTTAGAACAAAAGCCGTCGAAACAATTGGCACGAATGGTGTTATTATACTTGATGAGTCAGGTATGAAAAAATCAGGTGACAGTTCTGTTGGAGTTTCACGGCAGTATTGCGGCAATCTGGGAAAGGTAGAAAATTGTCAGGTTGGTGTCTTTCTTGCTTATTCAAAAGGTAACAAGAGAACATTGATCGATTTTCGACTATATCTTCCTGAAAACTGGGTTGAGGATATAGAACACTGCTCGAAAGCGAAAATACCTCCAGAAATGATAAAGTTCCAGACGAAGCATGATCTTGGACTGGAAATGATTGATAATGCAATTAAAGAGAAAATCCCTTTCTCTTATGTCGCAATGGATGGATTTTATGGAGAAAATCCAAAGTTACTGACTGAACTTGAAAACAGAGGTGTAACCTTTGTTGCTGATATAGCCTCTAATACTCAAGTTTATCTTGTAGAACCAGTCGTTGGAATCCCTGAGAAAAAAGGATCAAGAGGAAAACTTCCTACCATATCTAAAGTTTTGAATACTTCACCTGTAAAAGTGAGTTCACTTTCCAGTTCAAGAGATGGATGGAAACTAATCAAAGTTAGAAAAACGGAGAGAGGAAACAAAGAAGTATTTTTTAAAGCCTTACAAGTATGGAGAAGGCACAATGAACTGCCTTGTGAAAACCCTTTATGGCTTCTCATTAGTAAGGATTCAAAAACAGGGGAAATAAAGCACTCACTTTGCAATGCAGCCGAGAATACTTCAATTGAAAAGCTTGTAGAAATGCAGAGTTCAAGATACTGGGTTGAAAGAGCTTTTCAGGATGCAAAAGAGAATTGTGGAATGGACGAATACATGGTTAGAAGCTGGAATGCTTGGCACCGTCATATGACAATGGTAATTCTTGCTATGCTTATTTTGATCTCATATCAGATGAAATTCAAAAAGTTGAAAGTGCGAGTTTCAATTCCAGCTATCGTTGAAATTGTTAAAGTTCATAATCCTATAAAAGTAATGACCGCGACACAACTTGCTAGAAAAATAAATCAAGATAATGAGATGAGAATGAGGGCAAGAACAAGCAGATTAAAGGCATGAGGATAGTTTGAATTCTTATTGAAAAATGAATTCGTGTACCATAATACTGGATAGTTTGCAATTTTTGTGGGAAATAGTTGAAAATTTGTAAAAGATAGAGCTTTCGATTAAGAGAAATAGAAGTTGCAGATAAGAAATTGAATAAAAGTCTTTTAAGATTTGGGTGAGACTGGATAAAAATGAGGTATAATAAGGAAAATGAAGTTAATGTGACATAGTCAAGATAAAAACCTATGAAAAAATATATTAAAAAAGACCGTGTTTTATTCCATTTTCTATAGCATAATTTATTACAGGAAGACCAAATTCTCGTCCATAATCTTGATATTTTAAAATAAAGTCCTGAGCAACAAGTAACGAATTTGGCAAATAGGTGGGATAGT
>JARLHD010000546.1 GCA_031292435.1 Ignavibacteriaceae bacterium | reverse complement strand
TTTATTCCAGGCAGCTACAAAGTCTTTTATGAACTTCTTCTGAGAGTCAGCACAAGCATAGACTTCGGCGAGAGCTCTTAGCTCAGAGTTAGAACCGAAGATGAGATCGACGCGTGTGGCGGACCATTTGATTTTTCCTGATGTACGGTCGCTGCCTTCAAACAAATCGTTTAAATCGGGAACCGGCTTCCAAGCTATACCTGAATCGAGCAGGTTAACAAAGAAGTCGTTGGTGAGAGTTCCCGGATGTTTTGTGAATACGCCAAGTTTGGATCCATCAAAGTTTGTATTAAGGACGCGCATACCGCCAATAAGAACGGTCATCTCAGGGGCGGTAAGAGTTAAAAGCTGTGCACGGTCAACCAGCATTTGCTCAGTTGATGCCATGTATTTGGTTTTAAGGTAATTGCGGAATCCATCTGCAGCCGGTTCAAGGACAGCGAAAGATTCGACATCGGTCTGATTTTGGAGTGCATCGCCACGTCCCGGAGTGAAAGGAACATTTATATCGTGACCGCCCATCTTTGCCGCCTTTTCAACTGCAGCACATCCTCCTAAAACAATCAGGTCGGCAAGCGAAACTTTCTTACTTCCTGACTGAGCATTATTAAACTCTTTCTGTATGCTTTTAAATTTCTTCAGCACTTTTGCGAGCTGAGGAGGATTGTTAACTTCCCAATCCTTCTGGGGTGCAAGCTGAATCCGAGCGCCGTTTGCGCCACCTCTTTTATCTGAGCCACGGAATGTTGAAGCTGATGCCCAGGCGACAGATACCAATTGAGACACAGATAAACCCGAATCCAATATTTTATTTTTGAGTTCAGCGATATCTTTTTTATTAATCAATTTATGATTTACAGCCGGGATAGGATCCTGCCAGATGAGATCCTCAGAAGGGACTTCAGGACCGAGGTAGCGTGTACGGGGTCCCATATCACGGTGAGTAAGTTTAAACCAAGCGCGGGCAAATGCATCTGCAAACTGATCGGGATTTTCAAGAAAGCGTCTCGAAATTTTTTCATAAGCCGGGTCAAACCGAAGGGAGAGATCAGTAGTAAGCATAGTTGGTGCGTGTTTTTTTGACGGATCATGAGCATCGGGAATAGTACCGTCACCAGTACCATTTTTTGCTATCCACTGATAAGCGCCTGCCGGACTTTTAGTTAATTCCCATTCGTAGCCGAACAGATTCTCGAAGAAATTTCTGCTCCACTTTGTAGGAGTTGTGGTCCAAGTAACTTCGGGTCCGCCACCAATAGTGTCGCCACCGAAGCCCGTACCGAAGCTATTTTTCCATCCGAGCCCTTGTTCTTCAATAGCAGCGGCTGCGGGAACAGGGCCACAATATTTATTTGGATCGGCAGCACCATGGGTTTTGCCGAAAGTATGACCACCGGCGATGAGCGCAACAGTTTCTTCATCATTCATAGCCATGCGCCGGAAAGTTTCGCGAATATCGCGGGCAGCAATTACGGGATTGGGATTTCCGTTTGGACCTTCGGGGTTAACGTAAATAAGCCCCATCTGAACAGCGGCAAGAGGATTCTCAAGATTACGATCGCCAGTGTAGCGTTTATCTTCAAGCCACCCCCCTTCCGGACCCCAATAGATATCTTCGGGAGATTCCCAAACATCTTCACGACCACCGCCGAAGCCAAAGGTTTTGAAGCCCATAGAGTCAAGGGCGCAATTACCGGCGAGGATCATGAGATCAGCCCAGGAAATACATTTACCATATTTTTGTTTAACAGGCCAAAGGAGTCTGCGGGCTTTATCGAGGTTGACATTATCGGGCCAGCTATTGAGAGGTTCAAAGCGCTGGCTACCGGAACCGGCACCTCCACGACCATCTGCAATGCGGTAGGTACCTGCGCTATGCCAGGCCATACGGATAAAGAATGGTCCATAATGACCGAAATCAGCCGGCCACCAGGGTTGAGAATCGGTCATCAGTTTGTAAAGATCTTTTTTCACAGCGGTGAGGTCGAGTTTTTTGAACTCTTCAGAGTAATTGAAATCTTTACCCATTGGATTAGATTTTAAGGAATGCTGGCGGAGGATATTGAGATTTAGCCTTTCCGGCCACCAGTCGTGGATTGATTTAATGCGATGACTTTCACCGTTTTTTGAAGTTACACCGACAACCGGGCATTTACTTTCGGTGATAATATTTTCGTTTTCCATAATTATTCCCTACTTAAAAGATGATTTATATAAAATTTGTTATGATCTATATTTATAATTTTTGTGAGTAGATAAGTTAAAAGCAATACAAATTAAAGAATAGCAGATAATTTGCAAGTGTATCGGAACACACAGAGCTAATTGTACATTTCTTTGAAGGCTAATTATTATACTACACGCGAATTATTTGAGGCCCGGGAATATGAGAGTCGGGATCCAGATTAAATGATATGATTTGAAGTGTGATTCCAGAGATAAAAACAACACCTTATAGTTAGTAGATTGAATAAGGGGAGGAAGCAACTTATTTTTTAATACTTTTTAATATAAGGAGATATACGTATGGAAAATAGTAAGATTGTTGAGGATGTTCTTTCCTCTATTGAGAGAAATGATTTTGCAAAGGCAGAATCATACATATCAAAGGATATGAAAGTAACGGGAGTAGTTCCTCAGCCATTGGGAGCGGATGAGTTTATCGGAACGATGAAAGCATTAGTAGCCGGGATACCGAATTGGAAATTTAATTATAGAATCGGCAGTGAGAGTAAGAACATTGTAGAGACCAAGCTAAGAATAACAGGCACTCATACAAGGGAGATACCCTCACCGATGCCGGGGGTAAAGAATATTGCGGCGACAAATAAAACCATCAGTATGCCTGAAGAGAAAGTCACATTTACATTAAACAATAATAAGATAGTAAATCTAAAAGTTGAGAAGGTGGAAGGGGGCGGCATACCCGGGCTATTTAAACTATTAGGGGTGGAACTGCCAATGGAAGTTCACCATTAATTTAATTTCAATTGAATGAGAAAGCCTCTGAGAGAGTCAGAGGCTACAAATAAGGTCGTTTTAATACGAACTAAATAAAGATAAAAACAGTTTATTTTACGCAAAATATTAAAAGACTGTTAATCAACTATAAGATGCTTGACTTCAAGATACCTATCAGGAAAGGAGATGGTGAAGGTAAGTCCGGCGGTCTTCGAGAGCATAAGGAGAGAAGAGGGAGAGGAAGAGATGACAGATGCATTCATAGCGAAGGTATTGTTGGTGATATATAATTATGACATAGATAATAAGTACAGCGGGGTAAATGAGGATTGCCTGCTGATATAAAAGGGGGACACAAAGAATACGATCATCCGATTTGGCAACCAGGAAGCGGAGAGGAATTGAAGCTAATTAAATAAATTTTCTTTTTTTAATATCATTGAATCAGTTTTATTAATTCCCTTAATGATTCGGCAACTTTTTTTTCATCAGGTATAGCTTTATATGCCAATGCTGAAAGTTCTTTATTATAATTATCCTTTAGTTGATTCCAAATATTATCAAAGTCGGAAATCAATATTGATTCTGAGACTGATTTTGTTTGCCATCCTTTTGGCTCATCGAATAATTCTTTGTCATGATTCAGTATTTGATTGAATTGTAGTCTGAAATTATCTGACTTAACAAATGCAGCACATCCTTTATCTTGCATTAAAAAATATAAGTCGTAAAAGTGTCTGATTTTCTTAGACAAACTTTCCGGTACATTTTGCTCAAAAGAAAAACGAATAAGTGAAACAATTTTCTCCAGCATAGTTTGTTCTTTGTTCAGCACGTTTATTTCGAATGGTTGTAAATCGTACTGCTCGACAAATTTATCATTGCCAGTTTGGGTTAAGAAATCGCATATCATACTTTTGATCAACTTCGGGTGAAACGGAAAGGGATTTGTAAAAGAGTTTATCTCTACAATCAGATTGTTGTTTTTATTTTTAGCATCTATAGGCGGATATTCAAATACTGATTTACGGAATCTCGAACCTTTGCTGGTTACACCATCCATTTGTAACTCAGCCAGATCATTTGTCATTTCTTTTTCAACTGTTCTGATAAGGGTTCTAATTTCATTTCCGGACTTTTTTTCTTCGTCAATTATAGCAATGTCAATGTCTTCTGAAAACCGGTCTATTAAGCCAAATCCTTTAGATAGTGAAGTACCTCCTTTAAAAACTATCTGAGAGGAATATTTACTTTTCGCTAAACGGCTTAGGACAAGCGATATCCAATAATCTTTTTCTACAAACACAACATTGATTTTCAGATGTTGCGATGCAGCCCGAATAGTTTCTCCAAATAATTTTATGTCGCTATGTAGGTTCATCTAATATTCCACATTTCGGAATTAGGTAATATTTTGTTTACCCCTGACAATTTATAAACTGTAATAGGGTTCAATGATTTGCGAAGCGGTGCGGTTAGTGTAATGTTTCCATTTTCTTCCAACAATGCTCCCAGAAGTGCCCTAGTGACAGGGGGATATTTCAAAGCCAATCGTACTAAAGTAGTAATGTCTTTTTCCTTTAAATCTTTAATAATGCCTAAAAATCGTTTGCAAGCAGATGCAGTATTAGTATCCGGTATTTTTTTGATGTACCGCATAGAATCTAAAATTTGCAACAATGGGATGTTTTCTTTCGTAATCGTGTTTTTTTGTTTGATGAAGGAAATGGTATAGCGATCCCGTTGAAACGATGGGCGGATTTCGTTTTTACCTATCTGTATAGTATTGCTTACCTGCGTGGTTAGGCCTAACTGATTGTATATGCTGTAACCTGTAAGATAGCCAATGAGTTTACCGTCATTTTCCACCAGGTCTTTTACTACCTGTGCCTGGTTTGGCTGTAGATTGCCGAATACAGTGCTTTCGGGTTTATAAAATTTACCTTTTGCCAGTTTTACTATTCTGCCTGAGGCAGCCATGCGGTTGAGTGTTTTAATGACGGCTTCCTTGCGGTTCACCCTGGTAACAAAATCAGCATAGGTGAACACATAGCCCTTGGGAAGCCTGTCTATCATAAACGCTATATATTCAATGGTTTTCACATTTATTGCTCCACTGTAAATATAATAAAATGTCCAGTTTATTTACTAATAAACTGGACAAATATTATAATTATTGCCCTATGCATTTCCGTTGGAATTGAACTAGAAATGATGGGGGGACTGGGAATGCTATCATTTTAGAGGGGGATTAATGATAGTACTACGTAGAAATAGGGTGAAAATATGGGAGTACTACGGATGACATGGGGAAATACGTGGAGGAGCCACTCACTAATCTTTAAGGGGCTTGAACTGACAGAGAGCAAAAGGGAGATATTAAAACATCGATTTGGTTATTCCTACAGACATGAAAAGCTGACCGGCAGAGAGATGGCAGAAAGGCTGTTCATATCCAGAGCAAGAGTTTACCAGTCAGAGCGGAGATTAGAAAGAAGCATAAGGGATATAATAAAAGTATTCAGGGTGTTCAGCCCATTCTATTCGTACAGATCAAGATACCTATCAGGAAAGGAGATGGTGAAGGTAAGTCCGGCGGTCTTCGAGAGCATAAGGAGAGAAGAGGGAGAGGGAGAGATGACGGACGCATTCATAGCCGAGGTATTCTCATTGATATATAATTATACGATAAATAATGAGTAATACTGGGTGAACGAGGATTACCTGCTGATATACAAGGGGGACACAAAGAATACGATCATCCGATTTGGCAACCTGGAAGCGGAGAGGAATTGAAGTACAATAAAATAGCCGGACTACCTAGTCCGGCTTAATAATTAAATATTTAAGTATTATTGAATTTTTCGAAGGAAAAACAACTAACTCAATATTACATCTGACTCTATCATTTTTGAAACGTTAATTAAGGGAACGAAATAATTGTTATATGGAGTGTTTTCTATTTTGGCATGTAATACTCCACGAGCAGTTCCAATTGTCAGCATAAAAAGATGTGCTGCGAAACCTTTCGGTAATACGATAGTATTATCTGTCGCATTTTTAAATGATTCCCAATCTTCATCAGATATCTGAAAATGGCATCCTACTTCGATTACTAAAAAGGGAACCATGTCCGAATCAAATCTGAATTTAGCAAACGCACCGATGATTTTTTTATCTTTTTCATAACCGAATCTAATGTCAGTAGTTATAGTAATTTTCTCATCAGTCTTAGGTGGTCCAGCTAAAAATGCAAATTGTTCAATTGTAATTTTGTTTAGACTAAAATTAACTGGTTTATCTTTAGCCATTTGATATCAATTTTAAATCAGAATATTTTGCTTCTTCTGGGCAGGAATTACTCTCATCCAAAGGAATGTTAAAATTTTTATTAACAATTAATGATTGAGTGTATTTACTAATAATCGAGACATACAATTTTGGATCTAACTGAACCGTAGTTTGTATAGCTGGAATTTCAACTAGTTTAATATCTAAAGCTTTTTCCAGCTTTGCAATTGTTTCAAGAGTTAAGTTTTCCTGACCTTTTACAATTTTACTTATCTGCTGCGGTGAAACGTTCAACATTTCTGCAAGTTGTAATTGTGTAATATTTTTAGCTCTGATTGTTCTTAATATTTTAATTGCAATCTTCGCTGATTTATTCAACCAATCTTCATTTGCTATCTCCCATTCGGCTTTTTCAAGCCAATCAGATTTTTTAGAAGCAACTTTATTTAATTTTTCTTGTATAGTTGACATTTTTATATATTGATATTATTAATTATTGTTTTAGACCGTCTTTATCATAAATACCCAGAGAACGTAACAAGTCTCTACAAGTAGTTAATTTTTCCAATTCTTTTTGTGTATGAGCTCTATCCTTCATACTTTTTGTTAATTTAATTGCACCACCTGAAATAACATAATAATTAGCTTCTACCTTAATAGCGTATAATCGTATCCAGCTATCAATGAGAGTACCATATGCTTTGTATTCTTCCAGATCAGTTGATTTATAATAAATATTATTAAGAGGTTGAAAGTAGTCATCGAGATGTTTTGTTTTTTTAGGATCATTTTTAGCAATCTCAAAAAGTCGTTTTTGAAATTCTTTCCTATCTTCCATAGTCCTTGATATAGCATCCTCCACAGAGATCGGACCATAAAAACTGGTATTTGATAAATCTTTTTGATGTGTATGGAAAAACTCTTCCAAAGAATCGATATCGTTCCATAAAGCAAATAATCGATCAAATTCATTTGTCGGTTCATTATCATACTCTATTGAGAACAATCCTTGATTATGAATGTCAAATATACTAACAATTTCCATTAAATCAACCTATAGGTTGATTTTTGTGATATATATATATTTATCCTCATTTTTTTGATATTTGAGCACATTTTGAATCAATTATCCACAAAAAAGTACTTTAGATATAAAGAATTATAATTTCTTTAATAATAAACCCAAATCACTAAAATTCAAGAAATGTTACTAAACCCTAAATAAAATTATGCATTATAAATAAATAAAACCAAATAATTATATTATAATTTTACATGGTAAAACCCATAACCAGGCAGACAGTTTACCAGTCAGAGCGGACATTAGAAAGAACGATAAGTGATGTAATAAAAGTATTCAGGGTGTTCAGCCCATTCTATTCGTACAGATCAAGATACCTATCAGAAAGGAGATGGTGAAGATAAGTCCGGCGGTCTTCGAGAGCATAAGGAGAGAAGAGGGAGAGGAAGAGATGACGGACGCATTCATAGCGAAGGTATTGTCGGTGATATACAATTATGAGATAGATACTGAGTACAGCCGGGTGAATGAGGATTACCTGCTGATATACAAGGGGGACACAAAGAATACGATCATCCGATTTGGCAATCAGGAAGCGGAGAGGAATTGAAGACTGCTCCCGGAGTAAAGTAATATACTTCAGTCAGAGAATGTTTCGAACGCAAACTTACGACTGTAAGCCAGGAGCAGCATATTTTTAATTGCCCAATAGATCTGTTCTCCCACCTGCCAAGCCGGACTGCCTAACCACCAGTCCGGCTTATTATTTGCTTAGGGAATGGTTAACACTTTTTTCGGTAGTTTCTGAAAGGAATATCTACACATCTTGTTTTAGTCAAAATCCTCTTTTCCGTCCGATTTCCTCATCTAAGGTTTCCTCTATATTTTCTTTTCTCGATTTGGCTATAAATTGTACCAACAAAGATGATACTACTACACATAAAACAGCAATTGGCACTCTTACCATTGTTTCGGTAATATCAAGTTCATAGACAAGTAATGAATATAAAATTCCTGCCAATAGATATAAAATAATTGAATATTTGGTTTTAGGAAAAAACGGGATAATAGAGAAAACTTTATCCTTGAATTTATCAGGAATTAAAGAGATTGTTAAAAGATAACACATAAAACCTATGAACACACACCAAAGTATTCCCAAAGCAATAACAATTATATTCATATCACCTCCAAAGCAGTTTAATTAAAGATTAACCGACATTGATTTATTATTTTAACAACTTCATCCGATTAGAACAATTAATTAAATATTTGCTCATGTAATTTATTTTTAAGATGAGCTGAAGGATACCATTCATAAAGACGTTCAATTTTTTCATTATTAAAATATCCTGAAGCATCAATTATGTTCGTCCCTGTTTTTTTTACCTTAATTGGTGATACTGCTCTATTCAAAATGGCAATCAATTGTTCATTATGTTTTTTCTTGTCAAGTTTTCCATTGTCATCAAATTCTAAATAACTATACCATTCATTTATTATTCTAGTTGGTTTTCTGTCTTGTAATTCAATTAAATAGGAGGCGATCTTTATTTTCTTATTCGTGAATTCTGGGTAAGAGGTGGCTCCGTTATATTTATAAAGCTTTTGAAACTTATTACTTGACAGTTTGACTATTCTATTGTCTTTTAATATTGCAAAGTATCGACTTGATGCAGTCATTTGACAACCTTTAAAGATTTATGCTAATAATTTTTCGAGTTTGGTTTTCCATTTTTGCCAATCGGGCATTTCTTTGGTTTGTAAGTCAATGAATTTTTGTGAATGGTTGTGGTATACAAGATGGCAAAGCTCATGGATGATTACATATTCAATGCAACTTTTAGGAGCTTTAATGAGTTCAGGGTTTAAGATGATTTTTCCTTTGGCTGTGCAACTCCCCCACCGAGTTTGCATTTCCTGAATAAATAACCCTTTGGGTTCAACATCGTACTTTTTGAAATGCTTAATAATTGGTTCTGCAATTTCCGCAAATTTAATCTGAGCTTTAATTCTGTACCATTGTTTTAATAGGAATTTTGCTTTGGATTTGTCTTTAGTAGAAACCTCGATAAATCTTCCTTTGAATTTTACCACATTTTGTTTTCTAATATAGATTTGTAAGCGG
>JARLHD010000007.1 GCA_031292435.1 Ignavibacteriaceae bacterium | reverse complement strand
GAATCTGGCGGTATTGCGAATTATCCCGTTGAATTTACTTTGTAGAAGGTTTATGTAATTTCCTTCCAAAATAACATATTTGCTCTTGCTTTCATCAAAAATTACTCCTTTAGATATGGAATCTCCAGATACCGTAAGTTTACAATTGTGTTTACTATCGTTTTCGCTCAATTTTAAGCACCTCTTTAAAAATATGCATATATTTCCTAAAATAGCTGTTATATAATGGTAAGATTAATTTCAAGTAAATGTTTCAGCGTAAGCTTATAGGAACCGAACCTCATAATTTAGCCATAAATAAAAAACTCTAGAGTAAATATTCTAGCAACCAAAGTAAGTGTGTGCCAAATAACGGTAGTTGTCAAATTTATTATCTTCTGTATTTAGTTTAGATAACCGAAACTATGGTTCTTCTTATTCGAACTATATAAGTTCCAATTTATAATTCTATATTTATCCTCGCGACTAGAACCCATCTCTGAAAATATTTTTACAGAACGAATCCTTCGCAGTGATGAACTATAACGCAAAGTTTTAAATGGTCAATACGTTTCATTGCAATCGTCTAATTAGTTTTGAGACTAGTTGTGTGCAAGTAAATTATTGTGTATTGTGTACATTTGTGCTTACGCTATGGTTTGAGAAAGGAAGAATATAATGAGCGAAAAGCCAGTATTGTATGAGAACGATGCCAGACAAAGATTGCTCAAAGCGGCCCTTGAAGAATTCATACTGTCCGGATATAAAGGAGCAAGCACAAGAGCTATCACAGAGAGGGCTGGAGTAAATTCAATAACACTTTTTAGACAATTTGGCAATAAACAAGGACTACTGAAGGAGGCAGTTTCCAATGCCTTAGAACAAATGCGGATGCTTAATAATGTAGATGATTATCTGCAGTTTCCTCTGCGTGAAGGATTAACCAAACTTATTTGCGATCTTACAGAACAATTGGAAAACAAATGCGAATTGTTTACCTTTGGGATAAAAGTGTCGTTTTCTTACCCAGATGTAGCAGAAGTTCCTAAGAAACTGATGTGGGAAATCAAGAGTACACTGATTGATTATTTCGAAAAACTAGCTGCACAAAATCGGTTTCAACAGGTTGATTTTCCGGTGATCGCGCATCTGGTGATATCCTCCCATTATGTTGCTGCGAGGATTCGTCTGCGCTTTCCAAAGGACATTACTAAACATCTTAAGGATGAAGGGATCTTACAAGTGCTCGTGGATATGATTGTTTCTACCTACGGCACAGAACCATGTTAATTAGCTTCTTTTCCACAGTTATTAAATTCAAGAGCATTAGAACGTTGTGAAGAGTTTGCGGGAACGGGCTCCTTAGCTCGTTTTTGATTTATTAACATAATCAGCTTCAGAAATGGAGCCTATTGCCGATTTTGGAGTTATTCATCACTAAGCAAATAACTTCATTAACGCTCAGTTGTAGGAAGATGCGTTACAAATGAAAAAGCTGATTCCCCACTAAGAATGGGGAATCAGCTTTAACTCTTTAGCTAGACAATATTCAATTAAATAGTTTTAGCTATTACTTGTATATTTATATAGCTCTATTTATGTCCTGGTATAAGAAGTGATGACGTTCATTCCTTGCCTCCGTAAAGAGACTTTAATTCTTCTTCTTTCATCGTGAAACTGTGCTG
>JARLHD010000545.1 GCA_031292435.1 Ignavibacteriaceae bacterium | reverse complement strand
GAACTTGATAATGGTATTAAACTTGCCATGATAAAAAGGAATCTGACTCCTGTCTTCTGCGTATCAGCATCTAAAGCCGTTGGATTAAATAACTTCCTCGACTTTACTGCTAAATATTTCCCCTCTCCATTGGATAGAGGTGGTGAAGAATCCGCATTCAAAGATTCAGATAAAAAAGTACTCGTTAAACCTGATAAATCAGGTGAACCTGTAATGTTTGTATTTAAGGTAATCTCCGAACAGCACGTTGGCGAAATGTCACTGTTCAGAGTATACTCCGGGTCCGTTGCTTCTGGACTCGATTTAATAAATGAAACTAACGGCAAGACTGAACGGCTTAGCCAGTTGTCTATAATAAATGGTCATAATAGAAAAGAAGTTCAGAAATTATATGCAGGCGATATAGGCGCCGTTGTTAAATTGAAAGATACTCATGCTAACAATACTCTTACTACAAAAAGTTATCCTGTAGTAATTAAACCGATCATATTCCCCGATCCCGTTATTAGAGCTGCGATTCAGCCTAAAGCAAAAGGGGATGAGGATAAAATTGCTTCAGGACTCCATACTATACATGAAGAAGATCCCTCCTTCAGTGTAAAGTTCGATCCTGAATTAGCACAGACTATTATATCTGGGCAGGGTGAGCTGCAGCTTAACCTCTCCGTAAAAAGATTAAAAGAACGCTACGGCGTTGATGTTGACCTTGTTGAACCGAAAGTTCCTTTCCGTGAAACTATAAAAGGACGCGTTGACGATGTTGAATATAAACATAAGAAACAGTCCGGCGGTAGAGGTCAGTATGGACATGTTCATTTTAAGATGGAACCATTGCCAAGAGGTAAAGGCTTCGAGTTCGTTAATGCTATAGTAGGCGGCGTCGTTCCCGGTAGATTTATTCCGGCTGTTGAAAAAGGCGTTATTGATACTATGGAGAAAGGCGTTATATCAGGAAACAAAGTTGTGGATGTACGCGTTACCCTCCACTTCGGCTCCTATCATGATGTTGATTCTGATGAAATGTCCTTTAAGATTGCCGGATCAATGTGCTTCAGGAAAGGATTCACTGAATCTAAACCTGTTCTCCTTGAACCAATCTATATGATTGAAATTAAAATACCTGAAGAATATATGGGAGATGTTATGGGAGATATCTCCAGCCGTAGAGGTAAGATCTCCGGTATGGATTCTAATGGTAATTATCAGCTTATAAAAGCATTCGTTCCTCTTGCCGAAATGTATAAGTATTCTTCCCAGTTAAGAAGCTTAACTCAGGGACGCGGAACCCATAGACTGACTTTCGACCACTATGAGGAAGTCCCCAAAGATGTCGAGAATAAAATCATCGATGAATACAAGAAACAAAAAGAAGAAGGACATTAATGAAATGGCGGAATTTACTTCCGCCTTTTTATTTTAATATATATGGATAAACTCTGGTCCCCCTGGCGCTCCCAATATATCGAATCTATAAAAGTAAAAGATGAAGGCTGTATCTTCTGTGCTATGTCTGAAGATACTGCCGGTAATCCCAAATCTCTTATTATAGAAAAAGGTAAGTACACCTTTACTGTGCTTAACCTGTTTCCGTATAATAACGGACACCTGATGGTAATCCCTTACAGGCATACTAGCGAAATGGAATCTCTCTCCCAACAGGAAAACATAGAAATAATGGATAAGCTCCAGCTTGCGCTTAAAGCCCTGAAACTTGTATACGGACCGGAAGGCTTTAATCTCGGAGCTAATCTCGGTAAGGTAAGCGGCGCCGGTATCGATGAACATGTTCACTTCCATATAGTCCCAAGATGGAACGGCGACACTAACTTCATGCCTGTACTCGGTGAGGTAAAGGTAATCTCTCAGGATCTTCTTGTAACAAAGAATAAACTTATTGAAGCTTACCAAAAACTGATTTAGAATATCTTCTATCCCCTGAATTTCGTATTTTTATTATGTCAATTGCATATGGGAACTCAATGTATCTGAAATATTATCTCTTGTCCTTACTCCTGATAGCCTTTGTATTAACAGGGTGCTCTTCCAAAGAAACTGTTAAAGAAAAAGAAATTAAAAAGCCGGTCGTAAAAGAAATCCCCCCCGCTAAAAAAATATTAAACTTTGATCTGAAGGATAGGGAATACATACGCAATAACAGTATAATGACTATTGATAAAATAAGATTCGATTATGATAAAGATAAAAAACTAAACCTGGTAGGGAAGCTCTCTACTGCAAATTATGATAAGAATGGCTTCCTTGTCTCTACTATTATCTACGGTAAAGATGAAACTCCGCGAGATTCCTATACCTATAAATATGATCCCTATGGAACCAGGATTGAGACCGATAGGATGGATGCCAATGGTGTCCCCGTTGATAAGTTTACATATGAATACGACAAACACGGCAACAAAATCAAATCTATCCGCTATGATCTCGATAATAAAATGGAAAAGTATTATCTGTATAAATATGATTCAAATGGAAATCTTACTGATGATAAATGGTATGATGCCTCGGGAAAACTCGAATATAAGATTATCAATAAGTATGATAACGATGGTAACAAAATGGAATCATATAGCTATGGTGAGGATGGTAACCTTCTGTCCCACTATACTTATCGGCTCGATGATAAGGGAAATATAGTTGAGGAAGCTGAGTTCGATATTAAAGGCAGACCGGTGGGAATAGTTCAGTACGTCTATAAATATTATTAAATAACTAACATGAAGTAAGTATCTTCTTTCTCTCCATAAAATACTTGCACCCCTTTATGTTCTTGCACCTGGCATAAATATTAAGCGAATACTTCTCAGCCTCAAATCCTAATTCATTGCACACCTGTGCAGGAAACTCCTTAATCTTACTGCTGTTAAACTCTACTATCCGCCCGCAGTCCAGGCAGATCAAATGATCATGCTGCTTCTTAAAGTTGTTCTCATACTTCGATATGTTCTCACCAAAATTCCTCTTCCTGATCAGATCGCATTGTACAAGTAATTCCAGCGTGTTATATACCGTCGCCCGCGATACATGCGAGTTCTGGTTCTTCATCAGTATATAAAGTTCATCCGCACCAAAATGCCCCTCATAATCAAGCGCTGCGTCTAGCACATCAAACCTGTCATGTGTAATCCTGTTCTTGCCCCGCTTAAGGAACTCTCTTAATATCTCAGCTGCTTGGTTATTCTTCAACTTATAATTATTATGTTAATACTAAAATATATTGGTTCTCGCTAAATTACAATATCAGTTTATGCCGAATGCCCTTAAACCATTAACGGTTATAAAGGTCATAAAGTACCCTAACGAAGTGAATATCAAAACCTGCAATGCGGGTATCCGCCATGATCCCGTCTCCTTCCTAGATACCGCAATAGTAGATATACATTGAAGTGAAAACATAAAGAATACTATCAGCCCGCAAATCGTAGCGGGAGTAAAAAGCTTCTTCCCGTTATTACCTATCTCTGCCTTTCGCATTGCCTCCACAATAGAACTTTGAAGACTGGCGTCGTTCCCCGTTACCTTAAATATCAATGCAAGTGAGCTTACAAAAACTTCCCTTGCCGCAAATGCCGATATCAATGATACCCCCACTCTCCAGTCCATGCCGATAGGCGACATTACTGGCTGTATAAACTTACCTAAATGCGAAGCGTAAGATCCCGATAACCTCTCAGCTCTCTGTACCTGTACAATCTCATCCTTGCTGAGACCGCTTGTATCAGTCTTCGTCGGCGAGTTTGGAAAATAAGTTATCCCCCATATTATAATCGATAGAAAGAATATAATAGGACCGGCTTTCCTTAAATATATCTTAACACTGTAATAAGTATTAGTAAGAACTACCCGTAGTTTAGGTACCCTGTACGATGGAAGCTCAAGTATGAATGATGAGTTATCCTGCGTCTTAATAATCCTGCTGCTGAACTTATTCACAATCCCTGCTATTATAATAGAACTTATAATGCTGAATATATATACCCCCGCAAGCATCAAACCCCCTATCCATGCCTTCTCAGGAGGGAATAGGAACGCCATCAGTAATGCGTATACAGGTATCCTCGCACTGCAGCTCATAAGCGG
>JARLHD010000544.1 GCA_031292435.1 Ignavibacteriaceae bacterium | reverse complement strand
GATAGGTTAAACCAATATCTCCCTTCTAAGGGGCATATTAAAAAAATAGTATGAGGAAATTATGTTTAACAAAATAACCGGTTTTATGAAGAAACCTATCTTCATTCAGATTATACTATTATCATTTTTATGGATGCTCGCCACAGGTATGACAGTCTTATTAATTAATTTAGTTAGTGTTTCCGGCGAAGTGGATGATCATCAGACGGCATCAATAGCAATAAGTATTGTAGGTATCATTGTATTTTGGATATTAGCCGGAATATTAACCTATGTTTTGACTGGTTTATTCAGGGGCAGAAACAAGGAGGCGGAAAAATGAGGCTAAGGAATTTATTTGTTATTACCCTGGCGGCTTTAATCTCAGTTTCAATTATTGTTTACGCGTTTGCCAAAGACAATAAATATTTCCAGGAGAAGCAGTCTGACAATAAGAATTTACCCGGGAACCCGCTCGACGGCAGAATAGTTTTTGAGAAAAATAAATGTATTAATTGTCATTCTATTAATGGAACAGGAGGGAAGATAGGTCCTGATTTTAATTCAGATAATTTTCTCAGTGGTGATTATGATCTGATAACCGAAATGTGGAATCATTCACCGAAGATGCTGAAGATGATTGACCAGATGAATGCAAATCAGCAGAAAATTAGCGCTAAGGATTTCCGCAGGCTGCGTTACTTTATTTCTTTTTTGGGATATATGAGTAAAACCGGGAATGTGAGTCAGGGGAGGGATTTGTTTGTGCAGATGAGATGCAATGAATGTCACTCAGTTGGTAAAACAATTCCCGGGAAGATTGATCTTAACAAGACCGGATATAATGCTTCGCCGGTCAATTTAGCGCAGACGATGTGGAACCATGCGGCGGAGATGAATCAAAAGCAGAAAGCATCAAACATTAAAATATCTGTTTTCAAGGGGAACGACTTTACAAATCTGGCGGCGTACCTTGAATCAATCAGTGTGCAGGGGAAGAAAAAAAGCCTTATGTTTCCGGGTAATCCCGTGCTTGGTGAAAAATTATTTAATTCAAAGAATTGCGCGGAGTGCCATTTAAAGGAAAATATTGGCATTTCATTTAACAACATAAACCTGCACAAGAGTGTTATTGAAATTGCAGGTATGATGTGGAATCATTCAGGTTTGATGGAATCGGCAATGGGTGAGCATAAAATATCATGGCCAACTCTTAAGGATAATGAAATGGGAAACCTTATAGCCTATTTATACTATTATAATAGTGAACAGGTAAACGGTTCGGTTGAAGAAGGTCAGAAAATGCTTGAGAGCAAGGGATGTCTTAACTGCCATTTTAAAGGTAATAAATATAAAACTCTGAGTGCGGCTGACATTAAGCCTTTTGACAACGTTGACGAGTTGTTTAGTAAATTATGGGAACATATCCCAATAATTCAAATGGAGTTTTATTCTGGCGGGAAAGCTTTACCCAAACTTACTCCCGGAGAGGTTAAATCAATTTATTTATATTTTAACAGGACAACGAGGTAAGAATACTCACTCCACATTTGCAAAATCCATTGTAGCTTTAACCATTAAATTATAGTTTAACAAGGAGGCTGCAAATGAGTAACGACTATTTAAACAGCGCTAAAAAACAATTTGAGGATTATAAAACTCTTGGTGATAAGACTTTTGCCCAACTGACCGACAAGGAGTTTTTCTGGCAGTATAACGACGATAGTAATAGCATTGCAATTATCGTTCAT
Organism: Ignavibacteriaceae bacterium; assembly: GCA_031292435.1. Lineage (GTDB taxonomy): Bacteria > Bacteroidota > Ignavibacteria > Ignavibacteriales > Ignavibacteriaceae > Fen-1301. The sequence continues at coordinate 617 of JARLHD010000544.1, read as the reverse complement.
CATCTTTGGGGAAATATGCTTTCCCGCTGGACGGACTTTTTAACCTCGGATGGCGAAAAGGAATGGCGCAACAGGGATTCGGAATTTGAAAATAATATTTCCAATAAGGCTGAGCTTATGTCAAAATGGAATGAAGGATGGAAGTGTTTGTTTGATGCCTTAAACCCGCTAACAAATAATGATCTTTCTAAAACAGTTTCTGTCCGCAATCAGCAGCTCACCGTTGTGGAAGCTATAAACAAACAGCTTACTCATTATGCCTACCACATCGGTCAAATTGTTTTTATAGGGAAAATGCTGGTAGGGAAAGACTGGAAGACACTCTCAGTTCCTAAAAGAAATTCAGTAAAACAGAATTAATCTCCATCATCATTTTCCGGTTTGAATTTTTCAGGCTCTTCTTTCACCCAAAATAAAAAAGGCTGCCCTGATAGCAGCCTTTACTAAAATATATTTATTAACCTTACTTCTTCAGGACTAATTTTTTCGTTAAAGTAAAATCCTGGGCCAAGGTGCCCATTTTCAGTAATGTTCATAAAAAAGGCGCTGGAACCTTTCGGTTTTGCGCCATTTCGTGCACCCAACCGGGCTCGAACCGGTGACCTGCTGATTAAGAG
>JARLHD010000543.1 GCA_031292435.1 Ignavibacteriaceae bacterium | reverse complement strand
TTGCAAGGCGTAAAGTGGTGGGGGCTGAAGGAGTCGAACCTCCGACCCTCTGCTTGTAAGGCAGATGCTCTAAACCAACTGAGCTAAGCCCCCGTAAATTTTAGGATCAATTTTCAGAGGTTAAATATCTGATTTTTTCCTTAATATTCCAAAAAATAATTATTATATACTAAGAGGGATAATAGAGAAAAGGGTGAGATAGTGAAAATCCAAGTGTTGGCAAAATTGAGGGCAGGGGTAAAATAGTTTAATATATAATTGGCCAAAAATAAAAAAGTGGAATATATATTAATAGAGGGGAACTTTTTTGAGTTCCTGCAGTAACAGGTAATGGTTTTGGGGAAGAATGAGTTGGAAGTAAAGAAGGGAGTATACTAACGGAAAGGACAAATCCAAATTACCCAAGTCGCTTTATGGTCGCTTTATAATTGCTTTATAGTCATTCTAAGGAGAAGCCAAGACCTAAGCTTAATAGTTGGCAGGTAGACTGAAGGCATGAAAGGAAACGGGAGTACGGTAAAAGGACAATAAAACCAGAGCGAGCGACGGGGATCGAATCCGCGACATTCAGCTTGTCAATTTATAAGCAACAGAAATGCAACAAATCCGCAACAAATACTATTTTATTTTCTTTCCCCAGTTACGCACTATCCAATACGAGGGCGGTTCAAGAAATGACACTATATAAGGTAACATATATTTCTTTTCTTGAACTTGAGCATCTTTAACTTTTTTAAATTCTTCTACTATAAAATCAATCTCTTTATTTAAATGCTTATAATCATTGAAAATTAAATAATATTTTGTATCCATAATAGATGGATGTTCATTCTCTGTAACAATTTCATTTATTTCTAAGTAATTATTAGAGAATGAAATTTCTATTTGATGCCAGCTACTTGTACTTATTGTTATATTATAGGAAGTATAATTTGGTTCAACATTTTTTTCATAACTTACTTCCTCATCAAACTGATTAATCCCGTTTTTATTTATTATTTCATAAATTCTTTGAAATACTTCAATAACTGGTACAGTCTCATCTGCCCAAATTTTTTGAATACTTCCGATAAATAATTTTTTATTAAATATTTTGGTATTTGATTTATAAGATGGGGGAAATAAAATTTGCCCAACGGGAGTAGTTTTAATGATTGAATTAGTATTCTTAATACAAAAACTTAATGTTGCTGAAACAGCGTTAGGTGATCCCGCTTGATTATAATAGGTAACTTCATGCCATTCATTTGAGGATCCTTTCTCTATATTTTCAGTAAGTGCATAAATAAAGATGTTTGTATCAATTTTTGCAATAACATCCTCTAGCGATTCACCAATACTAAAATCATATCTATCTAATCCGATTGTTTGAGAATAAGATATCGAAAATGAAAAAACTATCGAAAGAATAAAAGGATATAGAATAAGATTTAAAAATGATCTACTCTTCATATTATCTCATACCTCTTTATTTATATATATTAATAATAATTGAAATAATTATTACATTAATTAATAATTCTTAATTACCTTTATTAAATATTCCTCTAATTCCGAAATCAATTTTATATATTCATAATAATAAGAAGAGATAACGGATAAATCTGGCTCAGTAAATGTTGCTTTTTTCATTACTTCAAAGAACTCAAAATATCCACAACGTTCTATCTTATCAAGAGTCAGTAATAAATCTAATTCTAAATATGGCATAAATTGATATATTTCTTTTATTACAATTTGTGATAATTTTATATAATAATACAAATACTCTAGCCAATTACAATCTCCTTTATTCAAAAAGTATAATGGAGGAGAAATATTCTGGGGTTTTAGTTTTGATAAGACCTGTTTAAATATTTCTTCAGAATAGTTCTCTTTTTCTAATTTAATATCTGCATTCCTATAAATTTGCACTGTTGGTTCAATTTGTGCATTAATTAATTTAACAATTTTAAGTCTAACAATACTAGTCGCCTTTTCTTTGTTTTTATATTCGGGAATATGAACAGCGATAAAATAAAATATAAAACTTGCAATAAAGGCAAGAGATAAATTAAACATGATAATGCCAAATTCACTTGCACCATAAAATAATTCTGCAATTTTTAAGAAATAAAACTGATATACAAATGAATATATAAGAGAAATGAAAAAAATGGTTTTTATCAGCGGGTTAATACTTTTTGAGATTTTACGAATATTCAACCTTTATACTCCGATAATATTATTCATAATATTGGAATCTTAAATCAAGTATTATTAAACAAAGAAAATAACTTTTCTAATATTAACTGATATTCCTTCAAAACTCAATCTTTAAAAAAAACTTGATCGATCTTTTCTTATTAACAAGTGGCGAGACAAAGGGCGTAGCGACAGCAAAATAAGTCCATGCTGAATTTGAAGATTTTCAATTAACAATAAGATAATTAGCAAACTCATGAAAGAATTTTGAATTATAATCCTGTAGCTTCAGTCTTCTTTCGCCATTTCTGGAAATATCTAGGAAAAAATAAACTCTTCCATTTGTCCTTTTACGTTCTCTGATTTTGATATAATTCATTGATTTATCCTTTTAATTTATTGAAAATAATTTATGCTGAGCGCAACAGATACGCAACAGAATAGGCTAAAACAGACTAAAGCTGGATAAGGGATACTAAAATGGGATAAGCATGTGAATGGTGAAAAATTGCTCTTATAGAGCAAAATAAAAGAAACTAAAGCAGATTGAACTTGAGCGAGCGACGGGGATCGAACCCGCGACATTCAGCTTGGGAAGCTGACACTCTACCAACTGAGTTACGCTCGCATTTATAAGAACTAAAAGAGAACTTTTGACGGGGTAATTTAGTAAAAATCTAATTTGGACACAAAACTTTAATTAAGCGAATAAAGAGAAAGGGTTTGGTGGTGGTGTAGGGACAGAGTTTGGCTGCTTCGGGGGACGGAGTTTGGTTTATATGTGGGGATTGATTTAGGTTGCAGTGTGAGAGCTGTTTGTGAATCAAGGGTTCTAATTTATGGGTTGGGTATAAGAAAAGGGTTGGATGTGTAAGAGAGATTAGTTGAGATAAAAGGATGGAGTGACTGAGTTCGTTTAAGTTTTAGTGCCGGTAGTTGTGAGTAGTTGAATAAAGGATTGACGTGTCAGTACGTATTGTTGGCTTGAGAGGTACTGGTATAAATTGAGTTTGTGCTGAATTAGGACTTGGGTTTAGATGCGGGGATTTATATTTTTGGTTATGGTTAATAATCATTCACATACGACAGAGATTAATTACAGCAGGGCGTTTGCCTGGGGCATTAGTTTAAATGTTATATACATTATAATTGAAGCTTCATACGGGCTGATGATTAATTCAATGTCACTGATTGCGGATGCGGGACATAATTTAAGTGACGTATTGGGATTATTGCTTGCATGGGGAGCGGCATATCTTGCAAGATCGACTGCAACGAGCAAGAGGACATACGGATTCAGGAAATCGACAATACTAGCGGCGATGTTCAATTCTCTTTTACTGCTTATTGTTGTAGGAGGGATATCGATAGAGGCATTCAGGAAATTTATGCATCCCCATCCGATACAGGGGAAGACGATGATGATAGTTGCGGGAATAGGTGTTGTGGTGAATGCATTGACTGCTTTCTTTTTTATTAAAGGGAAGGAAAAAGATATTAATATAAAGGCAGCGTTTATGCATATGGCAGCGGACGCAGGGGTGTCGTTAGGTGTTGTACTTGGCGGGCTGTTAATTATTTATACCGGATGGATCTGGGTTGATCCAATGATAAGTATTTTGATATTGGTTGTTATTACATTCGGGACCTGGGGAGTGCTGAAGAAATCGTTATTGCTGAGCATTGATGCAGTGCCTGAACATATTGATCCGGAGGAAGTAAGGATCTATCTTAAGAATCTTCCTGGTGTAACTAACGTACATCACATACATATTTGGGCAATGAGTACCACGGAGTATGCGCTGACTGCTCATGTTAATATTCCGGAGCCGGAATCTAATAATAATTTTCTTTCAGATACAGCGAAAGGATTAAATACGAAATTCGGGATATCGCATACGACTATACAGATTGAGAATGACAAGGGACAGAACGGGGAGAATCATAACTGTCCTACTAATTAATTCCCATTTTCATCATTGAACTGATATCCCGCATTACGGATGCTGGTTATATAGATTGGGTTTTCTGGATCCAGCTCGAAATATTTCCTGAGGTGGGAGATAAAGATATCGACGGTGCGTGTTTCAATTTCAGGGCTGATATGCCAAACATTTTCGAGGAGCTCTTTACGGGAGACGATCTTTCCTTTCTTTTCAATAAGGTATTTCATAATCATAGCTTCGCGCTGGGTAAGGCTGAACTTTTTAGGTCCAGCGACGCAGGTGAAGTTTTCGAAATTGATCTGGTTACTGCCGAATGAATAGACAGGATCCAGATCTGAGGATTCTTTATACCAGAGTTTTCGTTTAAGCATTCCTTTGATACGGAGGAGGAGTTCCTCGAGGTGGAAGGGTTTAGTCATATAATCATCGGCACCCTGCTCAAGTCCTTTTATTTTATCCTGCACGGAAGTCCTGGCAGAGAGCATAAGGATAGGCATTTGGGGAGCGACGGTGCGTATTTTTTTAGCGATTTCAAAACCATCATAATACGGAAGCATTATATCGAGGATGATCAAGTCGAAGGAATCAGTATCAAACATTTTGAGCGCTTCCCTGCCATCGCGGGCCCATTTGACAAGGTAGCCTTCATCGGTGAGATTAAATTCAAGTCCACCTGCAAGGGTTTCTTCATCTTCGACGAGAAGGATGCGAGCACCTTTATATTCATTATTCTCCATCAGCTGCCTCCATAAATTTTTCTTTTTTAGCGGTTTGTCTTAAGAGAGACTTGATGTACAATATTTTTGAAGTTTTATAGATTGGAAGTTCAATAATAAAGGTAGTGCCTTTGTTAAGCCCTTCGCTTTTAACGGAAATTTTTCCCCCATGCAGTTTAATAATTTCTTTGACCCAGAAGAGTCCGAGTCCGGTTCCTTTAACATTAGGAATGTTCTTGTTATATACCCTGTGAAATTTATTGAATATAGTTTTCTGATCTTTGAGGCCGATACCGATTCCCTGATCAGAGAACTCGATTATATTTTGTTTATCATTATTTTTTAGTCTAATTGAAATCGAGTGCGGGGGTGAAGAATATTTAATTGCATTATCGGTAAGGTTATCAAATACGATCTGCATAGCATCTTTATCGATAACACATTTACCGCGGACGGAGCCTTCAATCTTTGTAACATTTTCAGGGAGTCTGAAATTCTTAAAGGCGTTTTCAATCAACTTATTAATTATTTCGGCAGAGGAAATATGGTAATTATGAGAGACACGTTTTTGTTCGATACGGGAAATTTCGAGGATAGAGTTAATTAATTTATGAAGACGGTCAGTATCCTTGGCCATTATGGAATAGAATTCCTTTTGTTTATCGGGAGGAATATTTTTGGAAGAGAGAGTCTCGAGATAAAGCTGGATAGAGGATAGAGGTGATTTTAACTCGTGAGTAATATTAGCGATGAAGTTATCATATAGACCGGTAATTTTTCTCTGGACGGTAAGGTTCCTGAAGATAACGAATACGGCAGTTGCGATACCGACGATCATTATTATTCCAATTACGAAGACGCCTACCTTTGAGTTATCGACAAATACATTGGAAGGAATGAGATAACCTTTCCCGACTTCTTTATAGAAAATATAATTAGACACGTACCAATAAATCCAGAGACCGAGGAGACCCAGCCAGGCGATCTGCGCAAGTATAAAGGCTAAGAGAATAAACTGGGATTGATGTTTCTTCATATATACAATAATAAGAATAATTTAGATTATAATTCAGATTTCAACTAATAAATAAGGGATAACAAACAGTATCATATTATTATTTACACATTTTTTACACACAGTGAGTTAAAAATTAACGATAATAAGTAAGTAATTCTTGAATAAATGTCAGGTGTTGTTATGAATATCTTATTGATATACCCCGAAACTCCGTTAACCTTCTGGAGTTTCAAAGATGCTCTTAAGTTTGTAGGGAAGAAATCAGCAGAGCCCCCGCTTGGATTATTAACAGTAGCCGGAATGCTTCCGAAGGAATGGAACAAGAAACTAATAGATATGAATGTATCGCTGTTGAAGGACAGGGACATACTTTGGGCTGATTATGTTTTTTTAAGCGGAATGAGTGTGCATGCTGCGGGAGCTAAGGATATAATAAGAAAATGCAATAAGCTTGGAGCGAAGATAGTTGCGGGGGGTCCTTTGTTTACAACACAGTACCAGGATTTTCTTGGAGTAGATTATTTTGTACTTAATGAGGCGGAGAATACACTGCCTCCATTTTTAGCTGATCTTGAAAAGGGAGAGGCAAAGCATATATATACATCGGAAGAATTTCCGGAAATATCATTGGCGGCGATGCCGATGTGGGAATTACTTGATCAGAAGAAATATGCATCATTGAGTTTACAATATTCGAGAGGGTGTCCTTATGACTGCGAGTTCTGCAGCATAACAGTGTTGAATGGTAGAAGACCAAGGACGAAAGAGCGAGGACAGTTCTTTGGGGAGTTGAACAGGATATATGAATTAGGATACAGAGGGGATATATCTTTGGTTGATGATAATTTTATAGGGAACAAGAGAAAGTTAAAGGATGATATACTACCGGCGCTTATTGAATGGCAGAAAGAGAAGAAATATCCGTTTCATTTTATTACAGAAGTTTCGATCAACCTGGCAGATGATGAAGAGTTGATGTGTCTGATGGTTGATGCGGCGGTATATTCGATATTTATCGGGATAGAGTCGCCGAATAATGAGAGTCTAGATGAGTGCGGCAAGACTCAGAACCTGAGGAGGGATCTTATTTTATCGGTAAAGAAGCTGCAGAACAGAGGGTTTCTTGTATCGGGAGGATTTATAATAGGGTTTGACAATGATCCATCGGATATATTTGATCAGCAGATTAAGTTTATAGCTAAGAGCGGAATAGTGAATGCGATGGTGGGGCTGTTGAATGCTCCTTCGGGGACGCATTTGTTTAAGAGGATGAAGAAGGAGAACAGGCTGCTGGAATCGTGGAGCGGGAACAACATGGACGGTGCGACGAATTTTATTCCCAAGATGAAATATCATGATCTTATTAAGGGATATACGAAGATCATTGATACAATTTATTCTCCGAAGGTTTATTATTCGAGGATCAAATTGTTACTGGAAGAATATCAGATACCGAAGTGGAAGACGGATATAATTACACTGAGGGAGTTAAGTGCGTTCTTCAAACTGATTTGGTTTATAGGGATACTGGATAAGGGGAAGGCATATTTCTGGAAGACATTTGTGGTAAGTTTGTTTAAATATCCGAAGAAATTTCCGCTTGCGATGACGTATGCGGTGTATGGATATCATTACAGGAGAGTTGCGGCGCTGCTGTAAAACGAATAAAAGTTAGAAATAATAAATAACGACTGAACTATTTAAGATCTAGTTCCCCAAAGGCATCCAAGCAATTTTGGCTTAAATCAAGAAATTGGAAATTCATGGTAAAGTAATTTTTAAGCAGATTATATATTTTAGAACTCTCAGTATCAGATGACAGATAAAAAGATATCCCCTTCTCAAAATCAGCTTGAGCGAATAATTTGGAATCGTTAGGAATAATATTCCTCTCTTGTAATTTAAGACTGCCTTTATTATTAAATACTACTTTGGCGAATTCACCAGCTCTTTTTGCATGGTCGATATTGAAGGGAAGGATTTGTATATCTTTAAGTGGAAGTTCGTTTATATTTCCTCCAACACAATACTCCGCTATGGCAATAGTGGAAATTACCATATCAATATTCTTATTAAGGAAATATTTATAATATGAATCTGCGTTGTTGAATAAGGGATCAGATTCTTTTAGGAATCTAAGAAAAAAGCTAGTATCAAGTAGTACTGCCTGCTTATTCATATCCTCCGCGTAAATCAGAAAGCCATTTATCCGGGTTAATATTAATTAACCAGTTTTCAGAGGCTCTTTCACGAAGCTTAGTTAAATATGAATGATCATATTTAGGTTGATAAGGAATGAGCTCAAGAAACGTAAGTGAGCTCTTATCTATCTCTCCTGTTTCTGAATGTTGACCACCTATAGCCCTCACTCCAAAGGTTTTGTAAAGAGGGTTATTTTCTATTTTCTCAATTTCCTCTTTTGGAGTTTGGATTATTAGTGTACCAAGATCTTCGGTTACCAGATGAATATTAGCTTTATCCTTGCCCCCCATATTGGTTATCTTTCCATAGAAATAAAACTCGGCGTTTAGCCAAAGCGCCTGAGTTAAAAATAGGTTTGTTGATCTATCAATTTTAATTGAATTGGTATTTTCTATAGAAGTAGATATTAATATTTCGTAATCATTTTTGACAGCAAGAGACTGAAAATGCTCAATAGCGGCAGCCGTTGGATAATCAAGAAAATCAATATTCTGTGTTTGAATTATTTGCCCAAGCAAGGCATTAAATCCTATTATGTACTGAATAGAAGTTTTGAATATATGCTTTACAGAACCTTCAGAAATCTGGTAACTTATGATGGGTCTTTCTTTTTTCTCCAAAGGGAAGATTAAGTTTTCTATTTGATCAAGAACCGTTCTAATTTCTTTAATATCATAATTATCCGGAGTAACAGAGATATTACCTTTTTTTCCACTAATTCTGATCTCTATGTTGCCGGTTTTTTCCATATGACAAAGATAATAAATTTGATGTATTTATGGTATGCTAGAGAATTGAGTGGATTCTTCCATGAAAACTTAATTTTAGAAGAAACTGAAGATATTTTCATTTAAATCCCATTTATGCCTCTTATATATTTACCTTAGAAGGATCATTTTCTTTATTTGGGTGAATAGACCGGCTTCGAGTTTGTAGAAATAGGTGCCGCTGGGAAGACCGGAGGCATTAAAGTTGACAGTATAATTGCCTGAGGGCTTATATTCAGAGACAAGGGTTTCTATTTTCTGACCGAGTGTATTATATACAATGAGTTTTACGTTGGAAGCGGATGGCAATGAATAGGAGATTACTGTGTTGGGGTTGAAGGGATTGGGGTAGTTCTGAGACAGAGTAAATTCCTGGGGTAGATTTTTTAGCTCCTTAGAAATGCCTACTAAATCTGAAAGAGTGCGTTTCCAAATTCCTGCAAAAGAAGTACCGGCAAATATTTCATTTCCGATAATATCAAGAGAAAAAACAAAAATACTATCCAGACCAACATGGAACCAGTTTGTTCCCTTGTCAGATGAAAGAAACACACCTCTCTCTGTGCCGGCAACAATGACATTATTGTAAACAGCAAGAGAAAAAACACGACTATAGGAAACCTCATCATTTACCAGTGTCCAATTTATTCCATTATCAGTTGAAATATATACACCATTAGGAGTTCCAGCAAAAATATCAGATCCACTAATGCGAACAGAAGCAACAGTAATTCCAGTTAGACCAGTTTGTGTCCAGCTAGTTCCGTTATTCGTAGAAAGGAATACACCATTTTCTGTCCCTGCGAAAATATTAGTTCCGTTTACTGCAAGATCAAAAAAAGTGGAATTAGTTAAACCACTATTTTTTAAGACCCAGTATGTTCCATTGTTTGAAGAAATAAAGATTCCATCGTTAGTTCCGATGACAGCAAGAGATCTAACAAAAAAATTAGACAAACCACTATCCACCGGGGCCCAATATGTTCCATTATTAGTTGAAATAAACATACCGTTACCATAAGTACCTGCAAAAATATTAGATCCATTGACACATAAAGCACTAGCTAGAGATTTAGTCAATCCATTATTTACTTGTACCCAATTTATTCCGTTGTCTGATGAAAGATAAACGCCACCGGGATCGGTACCTGCATATATATTGGATCCGCTGACTGCAAAGGAAAGTACAATAACATTATTCAGGCCATTATTTACCTGTTTCCAATTTGTTCCATTGTCAGTAGAAAGAAACATACCATTATAAGTGCCAGCAAAAATATTATTCCCGTTGACAGTAATGGATAGGACATAAAGATTATTAAGTCCTATTTGGGCCCAGTTTGTTCCATTGTTTGTTGATAGATAAACACCATTACCAGCACCAGCTAAAATATTAGTCCCATTGAAAACGAAAGCAGAAATTTCATTATTAGTTAAACCTTCCTGTGCCCAGTTTGAACCGTTATTGGTAGAGAGAAAAACGCCATTATCTGTACCAGCAAATATGCAATTTCCAATTAGAGTATCCATTATTTGTTGAAAGATATACAACAGCTTCAGTGCCAGCAAAAATATTATTTCCATTAACTGCTGAACATGCTACAGTGCCACCATAGGGTCCGTTGGTTTGGACCCATTGGGCTTGTAATATATAATTGGAAAATATAAAGATGTGAAGGGAAATCAATAGGACTAAATATTTCATTTAGTACTCCGTTGCAGTTCGGTTATTTAATGATTTATAACTTTAGATAAAGTTAATGGATATTAGGTTCAATATCAAAGGGTGAAGGCGGAGGAGATGAGGTCGGATTGTTGGAGGTGATCGATTTTGGCGGAGCCGACGGCGGGGGAAGCGCTTTCGGGACGACCGGAATAGAAGAGCATGCAGGTTGGGGGGAGATCGCCGATGAGTCGTGATGATAAGAAATTCCATGCGCCCATATTTTTAGGTTCTTCCTGAACCCAGACAACTTTATCGGAAGAGGTATAAGCGGAAAGGATTTCTTTTATCATATCTGATTTATATGGATAGAACTGTTCAATTCTTATGATTGCTGAATCAGTAATTTTATTTACTGTGCGGTATTTAAGGAGTTCGTAATAAACTTTGCCGCTTGTAAGAATAATTCTTTTGATGGAATTCTTCTGTTTAATTTCATCATCGATGATCTCGTTAAATCTTCCGGAAAGGAATTGGATTTTGGGAGAGCGGGCTTCGGGAAGACGGAGGAGACTTTTAGGTGTAATGATGACTAATGGTTTTCTTTCCGGGTTTTTAATTTGCCGACGCAGGAGGTGAAAATACTGAGCGGGGGTTGTAATATAGCATACCTGCAGATTATCCTGGGCGCAGAGGGTGAGGAATCTTTCGAGACGAGCGCTTGAATGTTCGGGACCCTGTCCTTCGTAACCATGAGGGAGAAGGAGAACGACGGAATTTCTTAGCTGCCATTTTTCATAAGAGACTGCGATGAAGTTGTCGATAATGATCTGGGCGCCGTTTGCGAAATCGCCGAACTGAGCTTCCCACAAAACAAGAGCAAGCGGATCGGCAGTTGAGTAGCCATATTCGAAACCAAGAACAGCGGCTTCGGAGAGGAGGCTATCGAGAGCTTCGAGGTGAGCCTGTCCGGAAGAAATATTATTCAGAGGAATATATTCAGAGCCATTGATAATATCGCTGAGGGCGAGGTGGCGCTGGCTGAATGTTCCGCGGACGGAATCCTGACCACTTAACCTGACGGGAGTTCCTTCAGATAAAAGAGTACCGAAGGCGAGGGCTTCAGCGAAAGCCCAATCGACAGGAGAGGAACCGGAAATGAGTTCGCGACGTTTGTCGAGGAACTTGCGGAGTTTCGGGTGGAGATTAAAGCTGTCGGGGACGGTTGTAATTTTGTCGACGATTTCGTTAAGGAGTTGTTCAGAAACGAAAGTGGGCGCGGTGGAATCGGGGGAGTCGGAAGAGGAACCGGCGGGAGTTGTGTCAAGGGGAGAGGATTGACCGGTTGTGGATGGCGGGGTGGTGGAATTTGCGGGAGTTGTTTCAACAGCGGGCGGAGGGGTGCCAGTTGATGATGGCGAGGAAATGGACACAGAGTATGGAGTGTCAGGAGAGATGTGGGGGGACGTGGGTGTATTGGATTCGGCACTTGTGGTGTTGGGACCTGTGGGTGCAGGGGAATCTGGGGATGTGGATTTAAGGTTATCGAATGCAAGGCTGAGGCGGTTATATACTTCAT
>JARLHD010000542.1 GCA_031292435.1 Ignavibacteriaceae bacterium | reverse complement strand
TCCTATCGATCTTTTCATTGAAGATTTCCTGTACAACAAATTTTCGAATCTTAGACCGCTCCAATTCTTATCCCTTGATGGATTGATTAAGGAAGGAATCAAGGCTGTAACTGATAAGTCTTCCAGCCTGGTACCTAAAGAAATATTAAACGTTAGTAAGATTCTGAATATGGTTTCAGGCTTACAGATAAAAGAACTTTTTGGTCTGGATTACATTGGCTTTTTTAATGCTAGTACTTCACAACTAGATCTGGCGGAGGAGTTTTATAAGGAGTTTCAGGGGGCGAAACTTTCAAGGACACCGGGAGATGAATATAAATTAGTTCAAAACTGGGCAAACAGATTAAATGTCAATTCTTATTTTGAGTTGGTTTTTGAGGATGAATTTAAGAGCCGTTCAAATTTGGAAGATGTAATTAAAAAGATTCAGGGTGATCCGCTTTCCCAAAATAGTCCTGTTCCTGATGACGCCTTAAAAAAGCCACTAAGCTTTACTGATCCTGCGGGGAAAATGGCAGTAACAATGTATTGTTTGGATGCCCTACAGACATTTGACGGTATGTCAAAGGATAAAATAAAGGAAACCGCATTTGAGATAGGTATGCTTGGAACAGCAGGGATTGATCCATTTAATAAAGAAAAAAAATATCATCTAGCATCCATACCAGGGAAAACATTTTCTGGTTTACATCTGCTATCATTCATGTATGTCGCTTGGCAAATAATAGATCCTTCATTGCCGACCAATCTTGATTTCATATCTGAATATGAAATGGCTAAACAAATGTTTCCAGGCAAGTAACGACAATTAGAATCACCGATTGACGACAATTATTTTTATGCAGATATAGATATATCAAATTCTGAATCAGCCCAGTAGGACTCAAATTTGTTATTGATCCCTTTATACCTGAGAATAAGACATCTCATTTGCTGACAGAACAATTCTTCAGTAATTTTAATTTAATATTTATCGATATTAAAACTATGAACAATCAATTTAGACCCAACAATATTAAGCCCCTAAAAGAAATAAATTTTGAAACAGGCGTTAATCATGCAAAAGGTATGGACACCGAGAATTCTGTTCTTAAAAATTTAACGACTCTTTGTCACTCCTTGAAAATTGACATTATGAGAAGAGTAATTCCACCCTATGAATCTAGAGTTGGCGAATGTGATGCAATTATATTTTCGGATACTGGGATATTACTTATAGAGGTTAAGAGATATGGTGGAAAGATTATGAATCTTTCAGAC
>JARLHD010000541.1 GCA_031292435.1 Ignavibacteriaceae bacterium | reverse complement strand
TGCATATGGAAAATTAAAAATGCATGATCATGTTTATTGTATTAATTCAGAATATGGTTTTGAAATTCCTTGGGACTCATACCTACTTCTTTTTTGAATAGCCGGGGAAATATCCTCATAAAAAAACCGTCCTAAAAATTAGTTCTTTTGGGACGGCCTCTTTTTTATTGTATTAGTGCGAGCTCCTAATACGAACTCTTTAAGTGCATTATTTCTAATAGTTTTTATAAAAAATATTTTTCTGGTATTAATTACGATTTAGCAGTAAATTATTTACAGAAAATTAAAAATAATTTTAACATTAGTCATTCTAATTAGTGAAATATTGACTGGCAAAAACAGACAATTATTCTTTCAGTTATATGCAATTTTTCACTATTATTGATTCGGGTGGAGTTTTGACTAAGGGCAGCCTTTAATATTGGGAAGATTCCTTCTTCGCACTATTATTTCTTGCTTATGTCATCTGAAAACGGAATAGCAGAATTAATTTCGTCTTTCCTCATTTTTGGTATATATTTTTTATTGTGGATAAAAATATAAAAGTCTCTAAAAAATAATTAGTAAAGTATATTATATAATTTCTGTGGTATTATTAGGTATTGGTATCGCAACATTTAGCAGAGCTTCCTTTGAAATCAGTTGTATCCTTTCGGAAAAGAACAATATCGGAGACTTTTAATTGAAAATTATTTTTTTAGCTCCGACTGATTCGTCGCATACAATAAAATGGGCAAATTCATTATCTGAAAGTGGAATCCAGGTATTGGTTTATGGACTCACAAAATCCGGGATAACTGAATATCATAAAAACATTATTGTTGAGGAACTAAATGTACCGTCTGAAGTTATATCGGGAAAAAGCGGCAGCTTATCTAAATTTATTTATTGCAAAGCATATCCTCAGATTAAACATATTATAAAAACATTTAAACCTCAGTTATTGCATGCAAATTATGCTACAAGTTATGGATTAATTGGGGCAATTACAGGTTTTCATCCCTTCGTTTTGTCAGTCTGGGGAGATGATGTATTTACTTTTCCCCAAAAATCTATTGCGCATAAGATGCTGGTTAAATATAATTTCCATAAAGCTGATAAAATCCTTTCAACAAGTAGATGTATGTCGGAAGAAATTGCAAAGTATACTTCCAAAAAAATAGAAATTACTCCTTTTGGGGTAGATATGGAAAAATTTACTCCCCGTAATGAATTAAAATTGTTTAATGGGAACGAAGACTATATTGTTGGTACTGTTAAGGGACTAGAAAACCAATACGGAATTGAGTATCTGATTGAAGCATATAATTTGTTAAGAAAAAGAATTAAAAATAAAAAGATAAAATTACTTATTGTCGGAGACGGTTCTTTAAAATCAGTTATTCTTAAAAAGATTGAGGACTCTCCCTATAAAGAAGATATTTTGTTAACCGGCAAAGTGAAGTTCACTGATATTCAAAAATATCATAATGTCCTGGATATTTATATCGCAATTTCCATTAGTGAAAGCTTTGGAGTAGCTGTATTGGAAGCTTCTGCGTGTGGAAAACCCGTAATAGTCTCAAATGTGGGAGGTTTGCCGGAAGTAGTAATGAATGAAGTTACAGGATTCATTGTCCCTCCTAAGGATCCAATGACTGCATCTTTAAAAATTGAAGAACTGATAAACGATAGGGAATTACGTTTGAGAATGGGCAAGGCCGGCAGGGATTTTGTGAATAAAAACTATAATTGGAAGAATAGTATAACCCAAATGATAGGTATCTATAATGATATTTTAGGGGGGAAAAATTAAATGTGTGGTTTATTCGCTGCAGTTAATCTTGAAAATACTTTCGGAAAAAAAGAAAATGATCTTTTCATTTCTTTGTCAGATCTGGTCAGTTATCGGGGTCCTGATAATTCAGGGTATTTAGCATATAATTCTGGAAGAAAAGAAATAAATCCTGATAATTTTAATGTTTTTTTGGGACATCGAAGGTTATCCATAATAGATCTTTCAGAACAGGGTAATCAACCTTTATTTAGAGATGGCATATATATCATTTTCAATGGTGAGATATTTAATTATCTGGAGTTGAAAAATGAATATTTTACAGGTGAATCGTTCTGCACAAAAACCGATACCGAAGTAATTATTAAAATATATCAAAAGTTCGGTCCAGAAGGATTCCGCTATTTAAATGGGATGTGGTCGTTTATTCTATTTGATACTATTAATAATAAACTAGTAGTTAGCAGAGATAGATTTTCAATTAAACCGTTATTTACTTATTCTCAAGGTAACTGTATTTATTTTGCCAGCGAGATGAAACAGTTGATCCCACTTCTAAAAAGTAAAGACATCAATAATGATGTGATGTTTAAATATTTAAAACAAGGGTTGGTTGATTACAATAATAATTCTTTTTGGGAGGGTATTAACAAAATAGCACCCAAGGAAAATATGATCATCAATATATTAAGCAAAAAAATAGATCATATTCCATATTGGGACTACTCAATAAATGAAATTAAGAATAAAGATAATGCTTTGGAAGAATTCAGGTCAATTTTTATTGATAGTATTAAAATAAGATTAAGAAGTGATGTAAATATCGGAGCACTTTTAAGTGGAGGTTTGGATTCTTCTGCAATATCGGTTCTTGCTGATAATCTTGCAGAAAAGAAATTTGAAACGTATTCGATTATCTCCCGGGATAAAAAATACAGCGAGGAAAAATTTATTGATATTCTGGCCGGTCAAAAAAATATATCTAATCATAAGTTAATTCTCGAACCTGAACAGATTCTTGCGCATATAGATGAAGTAATTGGACATCAGGATGAACCCTTCGGATCATTTAGTATAATTGCACAATATTTAATATTTCAACTAATAAAAGAGAACTCGGATATTAAAGTTGTGCTTAGTGGTCAGGGCGGTGATGAGCTGCTTATGGGATACCTGAAGTATTTCTTTTTCTATTTAAAACAATTAGTTAAGAAAAATGAATACCTTACCTTCAGTAAAGAAGTATTATCTTCATTACTGCATCGGACTGTTCTGACTCAATTCAAATTTAACTTGGGCAAAAGATACATTCGTTCTAATCAGCAGAATAATCTCCCATTCCTTTTAGTTGATTATGATCTTGAAAGAATCTGGGATGTTACCACAATCCGCAACAGACAGGAAAGGGATATTGATCATTATTCAGTACCCAATCTTAACAGATATGAGGACAGGAATTCAATGGCTCATTCCATTGAATCAAGAACACCTTTCCTTGATCATAGATTGGTCAATTTTTGTTTGAGTTTAGGTGAACAATATAAAATTAAAAACGGATGGACTAAATATATTCTGCGGAAATCAATAACTGAATTACCCGGAAAAATATCCTGGAGGAGGGATAAAAGAAATTTTCTGATTCCGGAGAATTATTGGATTAAGAGTGAGCTTAGAAATAAGATTAAAGATGAATTTAGAAATAGCATCCTCCATCAAAAAGGAATAATTGATAAAAATATGTTCATGAAATATTATGATTCTTTTATAAATGGCAATCCTTCTATCCATTATACTGATATTTCGCGAGTATATATCGCCGAGTTATGGGCTAAAAAATATCATTAATAAATATGAATATAAGACAAATAGATAAAAAGGATATTCCTGCAGTTGCCCTGCTTCATAAACAATCATTTGATAAAACCCATTTTACTGCTTTCTTTTCAACTGAACTTTTAAGCAGATATATTAAGGTTCTTATTGATTATAATCCTTATTCTTATTTGGCAGAAGAAGGTGATAGGATTCTTGGGTATTTGATTGGAGGTAATAAAACTGGAGCCGCTCTGGATAATTTTTCAAAAAATAATTATTTAAAGATAATTCTCACATTATTACTCCATCCCGGCTTCATTTTGGAAAAGATACAAAGTGTGTTATTAAAAATAAACAAAGTGAAAATATCAGAAGTTGAATATAAAATATATATCATTGCGTCTTTACCTGAAGCCCAGGGTAAAGGAATTGGCAGGGCTTTGATGAACACCTTTGAAAATGAACTTAGGATTAAGGGGATAAAGGAATACGGGTTGTCGGTTCGTGAACAAAATAATAATGCGATATCATTTTATGAAAACAATAACTTTATTAGAATTAATAAAATTCACAAATCGCTTTATTATAAAAAAATATTATGAATGATAAAATATCAGTCATTATCCCCTGTTAAAAGGCCAGACTTCCTTAGGAAGGAGGTGTCTGAACATCTTTTGAACAGTGAACAGAAGGTGTAAGAGACTCCTAATGCCCATATGGTGCCGGCATAAATCTGGCAGGTTTACGGTATATATGTGACCGAACACAAATTATATTCAGTCAAATCATTCTTTATGATTCAGATAAGAAAACGTGGAGATAATATCAGGTGATCTTTTGTTATTAGATCAATAAAGGGAATTCCATAAATCTATAGTTGAACTAATAATAACTTACTGCATAAGTCTCATGCTCCCATAATCTTACTCGTGCTCCCTAAATATCAATTTTCCTATTGTTAAGGAAAAGCAAATTTATTCCATGGACCGATGTACGGAATCTCCCTAAATTATCTAATCTCTTTCCTGAAGCTCGCTCCCTTAAGTTTAACGAAGATCCTTGGAAATCAATTGCCGAAGCGGCTGCACAGCCTTGCAAATTTCCCCCGCCATTTAAGCATACATCCTTCGGGCATTATTATTTCCCCAAATGTCATTACAAGATACACAGCCCTCGAGTATGCCAAAAATAAGGAATTGGGAATAATTGTCACTCAGCCGGATATGTATTCCATTGAGGATTTAGGACTGCTCAAGATCGATCTCCTCAGCCAGCGGCGTTCTTAGAGATACACTTAATATCATCTATAAAATCCGGGGGAAAAAACTCGGTAAATGCAAATTACCCTCTCCCTAATTTCGCGTACTGTAGATCAATCTGATTACTAATTAACAGTAGTGACCATTGTGGTTGGTGAAACAACACAGGTAACCGAACTAAAACTATATGTTTTATTAGCTATTGTCTTTGGCGTTGCGGTTATGGTATATGTAAATGTAGTTGCAACACCTGTATAAGTCCCATTTTCAGTACTCTGCATACTACCAGGTATAACAAACCCGGCATTACCGGCTCCTCCTGAATTAAAGGTATTGTCCCCTCCACCCATATGGGTCGGCTTAACAAAAAACTGTTGAGCATTACTTCCGATCGCCAGACTATGAGATATAAGTTCGTCCTTGACCGATTCATTTTGTGAAGTATTAAAAAAATTAATGCCGGCAATAATTGCTATACTCACAATAATAAGACCAAGAACTATAAATAGTAATTGTTGTTGACCCATGAGAGTACTCCTTTCTTTAAATCAGAGT
>JARLHD010000540.1 GCA_031292435.1 Ignavibacteriaceae bacterium | reverse complement strand
GTATATTTATTAAAAAATAAATTTGGCTGATTGGAATTACTTTAATATGAAAAATCACGTTGCTAAAAAAATAATCCTGTTTTTTATTCTTTTCTTTGTAATAGCATATAGAATAAATTATTCTCAATGGACACCTGCTAAAGGTCCATATGGTGGATATGTATATTCTTTTGCTGTATTAGGCTCATATCTTTTTGCTGGTACTCATGATGGAGTATATCTGTCAAAAAATAATGGGATAGACTGGCACTATTCCGGTTTAATAAACAATGATGTCCGTTCTATTGTTGTCAAGGGGAAGAATATTTTTGCCGGAACTTCTGAAGGAATATTCATAAGTAATAATTACGGGAAAAAGTGGACTCAGTCGATAAAAGGATTAACTAATAAGGATATTCATGTATTAATTTTACATGGTCCTGATATTTTTGCAGGTTCCTCTGGCGGAGGTATATTCCTGTCATCAAACAATGGCATTAATTGGACTACTGTTAATACCGGTTTATCTTCAAAAATTATACGATCGTTTGCTGTTAATGGCACAAGGATATTTGTCGGAACTCTTAACGGCGGTGTTAATTTAACTACTGATCTTGGTAGGAATTGGATACAGGTTAACTCCGGATTGACGAGTTTGAATATTTTTACACTTTGTGCAAAAGATTCTTATTTATTTGCGGGTACTGATCAGGGTGTGTTTATTTCTTCTGATAATGGGATTAGCTGGAATCAGGTTAATAATGGAATCCTAAATAAAAATATCTATGCCCTGACTTTATCTGGTTCAGCAATTATGGCTGGTACAGAAGGGGGAGTATTTATTTCCACAAACGATGGTGCTGATTGGAAACAAATCAATAATGGCTTGTTTAATATTAATGTCAGATCTCTTCGGTCTTTTGGTAACAATGTATTTGCCGGTTCTAATGGTAATGGTATTTTTATAACTGATATTCATAGTCTCATTTGGCATTGGTCCGATAATGGTCTCTTCAATTCTTATATAAGATCCTTTTTATTAAATGATTCAAATATGGTTGTTGGCACTGACGTCGGTCTATTCTCATCACCGGATAAAGGTAAAAACTTTTCTTATTTCGGATTGAGCAAATCTCATGTCGGCGCTCTTGCAGTTAAAGGTGTTTATAAATTTGCGGGAACATGGAATGGATTATATCGAACAGAGAATAATGATACTATATGGTCCCTTTTAGGACTGCAGAATAAGAACATCCGTTCTCTTCTCGTCAAGGGAGCCTATTTGTATGCCGCTACAAATGAAGGTGTATATATTACTTCAAATAATGGTTCTGACTGGAAGCTTCTTACTCATGGTTTTACTAATACTAATATTATTTCATTGGAATTGAATGGTCCTGATATATTGGCTGGAACTGGAAGTGGTGTTTTTATTTCTGTGAATAATGGAAATACTTGGTCTTACCTCGGTCTATCCAACAAACAGGTCTCTGCTATTTATGCCAACGAAGGTTCTATATTTACCGGAACTTTTGGAAACGGTTTTTATGTTTCCAATGATAATGGAATAACTTGGAATCAAACTGGTCCTTCTAATCTAAATGTGCAGCATATTGTAGGTAGCGAAGATAATGTGTTTGTCGGCACACTTGGTGAAGGGGTCTTTCTCTTCAGAAATAATGGGAAAACAATAAGTAAAATTAATTTTGGTTTGCTTGATTTGAATATTATTTCGTTGAAGATTAAAGATGACTTTCTTTACGCCGGTACCTATGGTTGTGGTTTATGGATACGCTCTTTAAAAGAGATAATTACTTCAGATAAATGATCCTTAACCCATTTTAGTTTATAACTATCTTTATTTAGAATAGCAAAAAATGGTATAAATCAAATCGATGTGATGTGAGTTCCTCCTGCTTTTGCTATAAAAAGGAATTTATATAATTTATCACTTATAAAACAGCTATAGTGCAACTAAGTAATTTATAGGCTATAATGAAAAAAACCTTTCTCGATTATGTTCTGAGAGTAAGACTTCCTATTACACTTTTTATTGCTTTGCTTTCCTTTACTATTACTTATTTCGCTTCAAGAGCTGAACGTGATGGGATCGGATACACTCCCAACCAGCCGGTCAATTTTTCCCATAAACTGCATGCTGGAGATATGAAGATTGATTGCCAGTATTGTCATACGGGTGTGGAAAAATCAAGGATCGCTATGGTTCCTCCTCTGGAAACCTGTATGAACTGTCACAAGATAGCAAGAAAGGATCGTCCCGAAATTGTCAAACTGACTAATTATTACAATAAGGGAATTGCCATACCTTGGAAAAGAATTCATAAAGTTCCTGATTTTGTTTATTTCAATCATAGCGTCCACGTAAATAAAGGAATTGATTGCACTAATTGTCATGGGAATGTTAATCAGATGGAACATATTGGACAAATGAATTCTTTCCAGATGTCTGCATGCCTCGATTGTCATAGGAATGCAATCTCAAGATTTCCTGAACTAAAGAATATAAATTATGGACCTGATAACTGTTTTACATGTCATAGATAATTTGGAATAAAAAATGTTTGACAATAAAATAAAAAGAAATAAATTCTTGGTTTCTATTGGAACAGGTATCGCTGGATTCTTTCTTCTAAGGGTATTACCTTTTAATATATTTCCACATAAAATTAATTCAGTTAAAAGGACAGTTATAGTTAGATTGGATCCTCATGCTGTCAGTAGAAATAAAATAGGGAATACTCATGTCTGATAAAAAATTAATTCCGGATAATTTAAATAATCCTGATCCTGACTATTGGAGAAGTTTTGAAGAACTATATAATGACCCTTCATTTGTTGAATCCAGTAAACATGAATTTATGGATGGGGCGGTTGATGAATTTGACACTGATAAATTATCGGGCTTCTCTAGAAGAAAATTCTTTGCTCTGGTTGGCGCCTCTGCTGCTTTAGCCGCTGCTGGTTGCAATTATCGGGATAAGGGTGAGATAATCCCCTATGTTCATAAACCCGAAGAAATAACACTAGGTAAACCAACTTACTATGCATCGACTTGTAGGGCTTGTCCTCATTCCTGTGGAATTCTTATTAAAACCCGCGAAGGACGTCCCATAAAAATCGATGGCAATCCTGATCACCCTGTTAGTAAAGGAAAAATATGTAATAAAGGTCATGCAGATATCTTAAATCTGTATGATCCTGAAAGGTTAGCGAAGCCAATGAAAAAAATGAACGACGGAAGTTTTTCTAAAATTGACTGGTTTAGATCTGATGATGAGATAATGGGTATTTTCGATAATGCAAATGGGAAAGAAATTGCAATTATTACACACACAATAGTTTCGCCTACATTTAAGACATTGTTGGATGATTTCGTAAAAAAATATCCCACCTCCAAAGTCTATTCCTATGAGCTTTTTAATGAGCAGAATCGGGTGTCTGCATGGGAAAAATCTTATGGAACGACAAATATTCCATTGATCAAATGGAATGAAGCTAAAATAATTCTTTCACTCGAATCTGATTTCCTGGGCACTGAAGGAAATATTATCGAAAATACTCGCCTATATTCTGAAAATCGGAATGTTGACGATCTTAAGAATTTCAATAAACTTTATTCAGTTGAAGGGGATATGTCTCTCACCGGTATGAATGCCGATATACGAATTAAACTCAGACCTGATGCCCAGTTAGAATTCGTTAACTGTTTATGGAACGCAATCCACGATAATAATAATGAGTTGTTAAAATCGTTCGGAATTAAATATGGAATACCTTTCAAAAAACTAAATAATCTTCTTAAGGACATTCGTTCTAATAAGGGTAAATCAATTATTCATGCTGGACGCACTCTTCCTGAAAATGTTCATATAGCTGTAAATTATCTTAATGATTTGATAGGAGCTTCTAATCTTTTTAGAAATGATTCCGCTGAATACTCTGTATCTTCCCTGGTAGATCAGGAAAAACTGAACTCACTTATTCTCTCAATGAATTCTGGTAATGTAGCTGCTGTAATCCATTTAGATACAAATCCTGTTTTTCATTTTCCCTCCGACTATGGATATGTGGATGCAATTAAAAAAGTACCTTCTGTTATCACTCTTACTTCAGGTAATTATAATGAAACTACTGCATTAAGTAATTATGTCCTTCCTGTTAATCACGGTCTTGAATCATGGGGAGATGCTAAGACTCGTACCGGTTTTTATTCTCTCCAACAGCCTGTAATCTTACCATTATTAGAAACAAGACAAAAAGAGGCTGTACTACTGACATGGATATCTGGGGCTTCCATTACTTATTCTCTCGATTTGTATCGTAATTATCTTAAGTCTAATTGGAAAAATAATATATATCCATCTCTTAATTCTAAACTCGACTTTGAACAATTTTGGAATGGTGCCTTGCATGATGGTATCGTTCTCGATCATTCTGTACCTCCGGATCAAGGCAGCATTAAATCTTCTGGCATTAATGAATTTAATAATATACCTCCTGTGTCTGGTTATGTACTTGTATTAAAGGAAAGTTATGCCGTCGGAGATGGAAGATTTTCTAATAATGGCTGGCTTAATGAACTCCCTAATCCGATTTCAAAAATAGTGTGGGACAATTATGCTTCCATTTCTATGAAAACCGCTGCTGAACTGGACGTCAAAACAAATGATCTTATAGAAATTACCTCAGGAACACGGACTCTTAAAATTCCAATCAATATTCAGCCGGGTTGTGCAGATAAAACTATTACTATTGAATTAGGCTATGGAAGAAACAATTCGGGAACAATTTCTGAAGGAGTAGGATTTAATGCTAATATCATGCAGTCGAAAAATTCCGGATTAACGCCATGGCTTTTTACTGATGTTAAAGTCCAAAAAACTGGTGGTTCATATCCTCTGGCAATT
Organism: Ignavibacteriaceae bacterium; assembly: GCA_031292435.1. Classification (GTDB taxonomy): domain Bacteria; phylum Bacteroidota; class Ignavibacteria; order Ignavibacteriales; family Ignavibacteriaceae; genus Fen-1301. The sequence goes on along the minus strand of JARLHD010000540.1, from coordinate 15,424 downwards.
ACTCAGGAGTTTCATGCTTTCGATAAAGGTCTCACAAAGGATGCCGCTCAAAAAAGAAATATTATAAAGGAAGGGACTGTAGCAGAATATAAAATAAATCCTGAATTTCTTAAAGAGGGAAGGGACGAAGTGAATAATACTTCTTTATATCCTCCTCACACTGACCTGAAAAAAAGTGTCAAATGGGCCATGTCCGTCGATCTTAATAAATGTCTCGGTTGTGGTGAATGTGTTATCTCTTGTTATTCCGAAAATAATATTCCTGTGGTTGGAAAAGAACAGGTGTCTAAAGGTAGGGATATGCAATGGCTTCGTGTCGATAGATATTATTCAGGCGATCCCGAGGATCCTCAGGTTAGTCAGCAGCTCATGCTTTGCCAGCATTGCGATCATGCTCCCTGCGAAAATGTCTGCCCTGTTTCAGCTACTACTCATAGTCCCGATGGATTGAACCAAATGGTTTATAATAGGTGTGTTGGTACCAGATACTGTTCGAATAACTGCCCCTATAAAGTAAGAAGATTTAACTATTTCAATTTCCGTGATCATTTTAATAATGGCTATCAACTCTCTCCTATCTTTGATCTTGTATTCAATCCTGAGGTCACCATTCGCTCACGTGGAGTTATGGAAAAATGTACTTTCTGCATTCAAAGAATAATGGAGGCAAGGGAGGATGCTATTAGGGATGACAAACCATTGAAAGGGTCTGATGTTCATACTGCCTGTCAGGATGCTTGTATAACTACTGCGATTCATTTCGGTGACATGAATGATACTGATTCTGAAATAAATAAATATCGCAATCATAATTTAGGATATCATGTCCTTGAGAATCTGAATACTAGACCCAATGTTACCTACTTGGCTAAATTAAAAAACACTGACAAGGAAGATGCCTAGTGGAAATTGATTACTCTAAAGAATTAGTCCTGGTTGAGGGAAATCCTTCCCTTGCTGATCTTGATCATGTAATTTCTCTTCCCCTGGATCAGAAACCTGATAGAAGTTTCATGATAGCTATTTCTATTACAGGAACTTTCCTTCTTATTGGTATAATTTGCGTGGGACTTACATTTTATTATGGTATCGGCATGTGGGGGAATAATCAGCCTGTCGGTTGGGCCTTTGGAATCATTAATTTTGTGTTCTGGGTCGGTATAGGTCATGCTGGAACTCTTATCTCTGCAATTCTCTTCCTGCTTCGCCAGAAATGGAGAACAGGTATAGCTCGCTTTGCAGAAGCTATGACTATTTTTGCCGTTATATGCGCTGGACTGTTTCCAATTATTCATACAGGACGGCCTTGGTTAGCTGGTTACCTCCTTCCTTACCCTAACGATCATGGTCTGTGGGTAAACTTTAATTCACCTCTTGTATGGGATGTATTTGCTGTATCTACATACTTCACTGTCTCACTCATTTTCTGGTATGTCGGACTGATCCCTGACTTCGCAACTCTTAGAGATAGATCAACAGATAAAATTAAGAAAGTTCTCTACTCCGTTTTTAGTCTTGGGTGGCGGCATTCTAACCGGCATTGGCAGCATTATGAAAAAGCTTATATGATTTTAGCTGGACTCGCAACTCCTTTGGTTCTGTCGGTTCATACTGTTGTTAGTTTTGACTTCGCTACAGCAGTAATTCCGGGGTGGCATACTACTATCTTCCCTCCATATTTCGTTGCTGGTGCTATCTTTTCAGGATTTGCAATGGTAGTTACATGTCTACTGTTTCTTAGGAAGGTCTTTCACCTCGAACATATAATTACTATGACACATCTGGACCACATGAATAAAATTGTCCTTGCTACTGGTATGATGGTAGGCTATGGATATTTCATGGAATATTTTATGGCATGGTATAGCGGTAATCACTTTGAACAGTTCGTCTTCCTTAACCGTGCGTTTGGACCTTATGCTTGGGCTTATTGGACAATGATTAGTTGTAATGTTCTTCTTCCTCAGTTGTTCTGGGTGCGAAAAATAAGAAGATCAATTCCTATGATGCTCTTTATAGTCATATTTGTTAACGTTGGGATGTGGTTTGAACGGTTCGTTATTATTGTAACCTCACTCCATAGGGATTTCCTTCCTTCCAGTTGGAGAATGTATACACCTACATTGGTCGATCTCGGTATCCTTTTGGGCAGTTTTGGTTTGTTCTTTACGTTGGTTTTATTATTTACTAGGTCATTGCCGGTTGTTTCAATGGCAGAAGTGAAGGCAGTTATTCCTGGCGCACAACCTACTCATCATCAGGATAACCATAACTTCGGAAATGGAGAGGGTCATGGATAATAAGGTATTCGGTATTGCTGCGTTATTCGATACTCCTGATCAGATTATCATTGCGGCTGGTAAAACTGCTTCAGCCGGGTTTAAGAAATTCGATGTTAATACTCCATATCCCGTTCATGGAATGGATAAAGCCATGGGACTTAAATCCTCTACTGTAGGATTCATAACTCTGTTCTTCGGCTTTTCCGCTGCTGCCTTTATTTTACTGTTTATGTGGTGGACATTATCAAGAAATTATCCTATGATAATTGGTGGTAAGCCCTTCTTTGCTTTACCTGCTTTCATTCCAATTACCTTTGAGTCTACTGTCCTTCTGGCTGCAATATCAACTTTGTTTGGTATACTTATGATATATTTTAAGTTGCCGGCTAACAGTCATCCGCTTCACGATTCTGCATATATGAAAGCCGTATCCTCGGATAAATATGGACTGGTAATCGAATCAGATGACCCGTTGTTTGATCTTGATATTACTGACACCTTTATTAAAAGTCTCAATCCTTCATCTATTGAATTGATTTATTATCCGGAAACGGAAATATATTCTTTATTCCAACCTCGGTTCCTCTTATTTCTGGTTATGGTAGCATTACTAACTTCTGTTTCAACATATATTACCTTGAATAAGCTCCTTTTTATTACTCCATTCGGTTGGATGAGTGAACAGGATAAGGAGCTGCCTCAAAAAAAGAGTATCTTTTTCTCTGATGGCTTCGGTATGAGAAAACCTGTTTCTGGTACTGTCGCCAGAGGCTTTTTCCCATACCCATATATGGGGCAGATTTCTCCGGCTGTTGTTCTTACAAATCCTCTGTTACCTTCTGAAGGAGTTCTTGCTCTTGGCAAAAGAAAATTCCTAACGTTCTGTTCTCCATGTCATGGAAATTTTGCTGAAGGTGATAGTAGACTTAGGGGGCAATTTCCGAGCCCTCCTACTCTGCATTCGGATAAAATTAGAAACTACCCTGATGGAATGATATATCATATTATTACAAATGGTCAGAACGCTATGCCTTCGTATGCACTTCAGGTTACTAGGGAAGAACGCTGGGCTATTATTAACTACATTAGAGTTTTGCAAAGAGCTAAAGATGCCCGCCCTTCTGATCTATCAGTAATAAATAAGGAGCCTGATAAAAATGCAAAATAATGTAACAGGCTACGTTAAAAAAGAACTACCTTCAAGAATTGGTATAATTGGATTGGTTCTGTTTATTGTTTCCGCATTGTTGGGAATAATGGGATTCTTAAGTAATCCGGAAAGAGCTGCCTTCAGTTATTTACCTTCATATATGTTTCTTGTTAGCATAGCCGTGGGTTCCTTATTCCTTGTCGCAATCGAATATCTCGCAGGAGCTGATTGGAGCGTCCCCTTCAGAAGAATCGCCGAGTTCTTGGCATCGTTGCTGCCGCTCCTGTTCATTCTCGTTATACCTTTGCTCTTTCATATGAAAGAACTGTTTACTTGGATGCATCATGATGTGACTTCTAATAATGTCGTCCTTCAGGGGAAAGAGCCTTACCTTAATCCTGTATTTTTTATAATTAGAGTTTTAGTTATCATTCTTGTATGGTCGGCTTTCTACTATAAATTTATCATCAATTCCAGGAAACAGGATTCTACCGGTAGTCAATCTCTTACTAAAAATAGTATTGTCTTCTCAGGCGTATTTATGCCTGTATTTGCGCTTACAATTACTCTCACTGCCGTTGATTGGATGATGAGTCTCGAACCTCTTTGGTATTCAACTATATATGGGGTATATTTTTTCTCCGGTGCTGTATGGAGTTCCCTTGCTGCCGTAACTTTTATCGCTATAAAATTAACTGAAAATGGTTATCTCCATCCTAAAATTTCCACCGATCACTATTATAGCCTTGGGACTCTGCTCTTTGCCTTTACAGTTTTTTGGTCATATATAGCTTTCTCTCAATATATGCTCATTTGGTATGCAGATCTTCCCGAGGAAACCTTTTGGTTTCTCCATAGATGGTCCGGCGGTTGGTCTTTTCTCTCTTTAACTGTTATTATAACCCATTTTATCGTTCCATTTACTGCCCTTCTGTCTTTTCCTTCAAAGACTAATCCTTCACGTTTAAAGTTCATTGCTGTTTGGATATTAATCGCTCATTATATCGATCTCTATTGGCTTATAATGCCAAGCTTTTATGTTGGCGGTAAAACATACGCTTTTAGCTGGATGGATATTGTTTTCCCGATTGGTGTTCTCGGTTTGATAATAATAGTTTTTAATAGGGGAGTGAAGATGCACAACTTGATCCCGGTGCGAGATCCGAAATTGGAAAAAGGACTAAACTTTCGACTCTGATGATTTTAATATGAAAATATGGATAATATAAATAAAATAATAAAAACTAAATTGCAGGAATTAAAATCAAATTCCGGCAGATTATTCGGACTGACATATCCTTATATTTTTATTCTCATAACTATTATTGGATTCTTATATATTTTCAACATGAACTATACAGCACGTCAGAATGTTAGTCCTCCTCTTCCTGATTCAACTAAACAGGCTGACCTGCCAGTTATCCAGGCTAAGACAATCGCTCCAATCGATATTACTAAAATTGGTGATCCTACTCCTGATCTTTTAGCTAAAGGTAAAAATATATTTACTACTGTATGCATCTCTTGTCATGGAGAAGGGGGGAAGGGAGATGGACCCGCAGGCTCAATACTGAATCCTAAACCACAGAATTTTACTTCAAAGATTGGTTGGAAAAATGGTCCTAAACTTAATCAGATATATAAAACTTTATCTGACGGAATCCCCGGTTCTGGAATGGCTTCTTATGCATATCTGACTCCTGAAGAGAAATTTGGACTTGCTCATTATATTAGAACTACATTTGTACAGGATCCTCCTAAAGATTCTCCTGCCGATCTTAAAACGCTTGATCAATTATATAATCTGTCTCAGGGACAAAAAATACCTGCCCAGATTCCCGTATCTGTAGCTGCTAAATTTGTTATAAATGAAAATGATTCTCTAGTTCAGAACACATCCCGTATTGTCAGTACTATTTCTTCCAATATTTCTAATCCTGCTGTTCAGTTATTCAATAAGGTAACTGATAGTAAATATAAAGCTGTTGTTTCACTTGAAAGATCATTTGGCTGGAAACAGAACGAACAAACATTTGTAAACCAGATTATCAATAATGTCAACCTCAATGGTTTTAATTATAATGTATTTAATCTTTCTGGTAATGATTGGGATCTCTTACATAAATATTGCATAGGCGTCATAAACTAAAATGAAAACAAACTTTAAATTATTATCCGTATTCTTATTTATAATTGTGGCAAGGATTTCATTTGCTGCCTCAAATACTGAAGATATCGGAATAGTTGAAAAACTTGGATCTTATATCCCACTTGATGTTACTTTTAATAATGAAGATGGGAATAAAGTCATTTTAAGGGATTTGGTAAAAAGACCAACATTAATTGCTTTTGTATATTACAAATGCCCTGGAATTTGTAGCCCTATGCTAACTGAATTAGCAAACGTAACTAGCAAGGTTGACCTTATTCCGGGGGAAGATTATAACATCATTGCTATAAGTATGGATGATCGTGAAAAACCTTCTGATGCCTCAGATAAGAAAAAAACTATTCTTGGTTTTACTCAAAATGGTTTTCCTCTTGATGCCTGGGACTTCCTCACAGGAGATAGTATCAACATTAAAAAAGCTGCAAATGCTGCCGGCTTCTACTTTAAAAGAACAGGTGATAATTTTATACATTCTGGCGGATTTATTTTTATTACTAAAGAAGGTAAGATTTGCAGGTATATCTATCCTGATGTTTCTATGAAAGGTACATTCAATATCCTTCCATTTGATTTTAAGATGGCTTTACTCGAAACTTCTCAGGGTGTGCAAACCAAAACTATGGCTAAGCTCGTTCAGTATTGTTTTAGCTATGATCCTGCTGGTAGGAAATATGTGTTTAACATTACTAGGGTTTTCGGAACGGGCATTTTAATTTTACTTACTTTGTTTTTTGTCTTTTACGTAATTAAACCTAAAAAAGAAAAAATAGTCAAAAGGTAGTTTATATGAATGATGATGCTGCTATTGCAGCTAACGGACACGTTAGTTTTCTTGATTATCAGGGTAAATATAAAGGTATAAGGGCTTGGATACTTTCTACTGATCACAAAAGAATCGGTATTATGTATTTATTTGCTCTGATAACCTTCTTTGCTATTGGTGTAACCTTTGGCTTTTTAATTAGACTTGAGCTGTTGACCCCTGGTAAAACAATTGTTGAACCACAGGTATATAATGAGTTCTTTACACTCCATGGAGTGATAATGATCTTTTTATTTGTTATACCTGGGATCCCTGCTGTTTTCGGCAATTTCTTTCTCCCAATAATGATTGGCGCAAAGGATGTTGCCTTCCCTCGTCTTAACTTACTCTCCTGGTACCTTTATGTAACTGGCGGTATTTTAATTATTGTTTCTATCATTATGCCTGGTGGACCTGCGGATACCGGCTGGACTTTTTATATCCCTTATAGTGTCAGAACTACAACTAATGTTATTGCTACTGGTACTGCCGCTTTCTTACTCGGTTTCTCTTCTATATTAACCGGGCTTAATTTTATTACCACTATACACAGACTTAGAGCACCGGGTATGGCATGGTTCAAAATGCCCCTCTTTGCCTGGTCTCTTTATGCAACTGCATGGATACAGGTTCTCGCAACTCCTATCATTGGTATCACGCTATTGCTTATTATTGTTGAACGGGTATTCGGTGTTGGTCTGTTCGATCCTGCTTTAGGTGGAGATCCAATCCTCTATCAGCATCTTTTTTGGATCTATTCCCATCCGGCTGTATATATAATGATTGTTCCGGCCATGGGAGTTATCTCTGAAATAATTCCTGTCTTTGCCCGTCGTACTATTTTTGGTTATAAGTTTATTGCTTTTTCAAGCTTGGGTATTGCGTTATTCGGCTCATTGGTATGGGGACATCATATGTTTGCAGTCGGTATGAGCGATGCCGGTCAGTTTGTATTCTCGTTCCTTACTTTCATGGTTGCAATACCTAGCGCAATTAAAGTTTTCAATTGGACTGCAACTCTCTATAAAGGCTCTATTTCTCTCGATCCTCCTATGCTCTATGCTCTTGCCTTTATTTTCTTATTTTCTATAGGAGGATTTACAGGTCTTATTCAAGGCGCCCTTTCGGTTGATATTCATCTCACTGATACATCTTTTATCGTAGGTCATTTCCACTATGTAATGTTCGGCGGAACAGGTATGGGAGTATTTGCCGCTCTTCATTATTGGCTTCCTAAAATGTTTGGCAGGATGTATAATATGAAAAGAGCAAAGGTTGCATTCTGGATCATATTTGTTGGATTTAATACTCTCTATTTCCCTATGTTCGTTATGGGTTGGTTGGGAATGCCAAGAAGATATTATGACTATCTTCCTGAATATACTGTTTACCATCAGATTGCTACTGTTGGCTCATGGATTCTCATTATAGGTATGGGTATTATGTTTACTAACCTTATCCGGGGAATTCTTAAAGGTAATGTTGTAACTGAAAAAAATATCTGGGGAGGCGAAACTTTAGAATGGGCTACTGACACTCCGCCCATTCATGAGAATTTTGAAGAGATTCCTCTTGTTACTGGTACTCCCTATGAATATAAGCAAAATGATATTGAAGAATTACCGGAGGAGGTTATCCATTGATCTCACAGGATAATACAGCAGTTCATGCGCATAGAGATGATATTGGATCAAGAATGGGAATGTGGTTGTTCCTGTTTACTGAGCTATTGTTGTTCGGAGGTCTCTTTTTCCTTTATTCCGTATATAGGTTCTTGCATCAGGCAGATTTCCATGTCGCCGCTAAGGAATTAGACATAATTATCGGAACCTTTAATACTGCTATTCTACTTACTAGTAGCCTTACTATGGCAATGTCTATAACTGCCATGTCGAGGGATAATAAAAAATTATCAATCTCCCTGCAGGTAGTTACTATTCTTTTAGGTATCTCATTTTTAATAAATAAATATTTCGAATGGATGACCCATATTAATCATGGTATTTATCCTGGCTCCAATGATTATCTCTCCATGGATTCTGGTCGAAGGTTGTTCTTTGCATTGTATTATGTTATGACCGGTCTCCATGCCCTGCATGTTATCGTTGGTACAGTTCTCATTGGTATAATGACAAGGTTCACTGTTAAAAATGTTATAACGCATGATAGTTATGTGAAACTTGAAGCGGCTGGCTTGTACTGGCATCTTGTGGATATCATATGGATATTCTTATTTCCCCTATTCTATCTTATTACTTAAGGCTGATTAAATGGATAAACATCATTCCAATATAGAACACGCACACGGATACAGTATATACGTATTTGTTTGGATGGCACTCCTTATTTTAACAGGTGTTACTGTTACAGTAGCAGGTATTAATTTAGGCGCGCTTACTATAGCCGCTGCTTTATTAATTGCATCAATTAAATCATACCTTGTGCTTACTATTTTTATGCACCTCAGATTAGAGATGAAAGCATTTCGTGTATTCGTTAGTGTTGCCATATTATTTATTATTATCTCCTTTTTTCTGCTCTTCTCAGATTATTCTTTTTTAGGTGCAAGGTAATTATATGATTGCGCAGGCATCTAACTTAGTAAATACCGTTAACAATACTTTTTATTTCATTGTCGGCGTCTCAGTCTTTTTTCTTGTCATCATCACCTTTTGCATGGTCTATTTTGTTATTAGGTATAGCAGGAAACGAAATCCAAAAGCCACAAACATTCATGGTAATGTTCCCCTTGAGATTGCATGGACAGTAATTCCAACTCTTATTGCACTTGTAATGTTCTGGTATGGATGGACTGATTATAAACTTGAATCCTCACCACCTGCCGATACTTATAACATCGGAGTCACTGGACAGATGTGGCAGTGGAGATTTCAATATCCCAATGGTTTGGAAATGGACTCTCTCTATCTTCCACTGAATAAGGATGTTAAGGTTAGCATAACCTCTAAAGATGTTAACCATTCCTTCTTTATTCCTGCATTCAGAGTGAAGAAAGATGCTATCCCTGGCAGGACTAATATCGCTTGGTTCCGCCCCGAAAAGGAAGGTGTCTATAATTTCTTTTGTGCAGAATATTGCGGTATGCGGCATTCATATATGATTACAAAAGCTATCGTTCTTCCTTTAAATGATTTTAATTCTTATATCAATAATAGATTTGCTGCTATGAAAACATCCCAGGCTAATGACTCTATAAAAGCAGCTCAGCACGATACTACTAAATCAACTCAGCATAAATAATTTGAAAAAATATATTCAAATATTATTCGAGCTTACTAAAATAAAGATTACAATCTTTGTAATGGTAACTACTATACTGGGCTATATCTGTGCAGCAGGGGAGTTGAACATTGGTATCATTCTGCCTGCTCTTGGACTTCTACTCGTCGCATGTGGTTCCGCTGTAATAAACCATTTCCAGGAAAGAAACACCGATGCCCTGATGGATAGAACAAAAAACAGACCAATCCCTTCCGGCAGGATTTCTGCAATGCATGCTCTTTATCTTTCTTTAATTTTAGTAATAATAGGATTCATAACATTGACTCTTACCGGCGGTCTGTTAGCCGGAATTTTAAGCCTGCTGAATTTACTCTGGTATAATGGTATCTATACTCCACTAAAAAAGAAAAATCCTCTCGCTATAATCCCCGGTTCTATGGTCGGTGCAATTCCTCCTGCCGTTGGATGGGTTAGTGCGGGGGGAAGTTTATTAGATCCGCAGATATTAATTATCTCTTTCTTCTTCTTCATATGGCAGATACCACACTTCTGGCTTCTCCTTACAGTTCTGGGGGATGATTATGAGAAAGCTGGATTTCCTACATTCTCCAAATTATTCAGCAGGGAACAGTTCTCCCGGATTATCTTTATGTGGATATCCGCCACTGTTGTAACATCTTTTATGATTCCTTTCTTCGGTATTGTTCGTAACCCTGTTATTAACTTTGCGCTCCTGCTCGCCGGTATTTGGTTAACAGTGAAGGCTATTAAATTATTAAAACCTGGAAATGATAAACTTTCTTTCAGGTTTGCTTTCAGGGAAATAAATATCTTCGCAATTATAATTGTCCTCTTATTGTCTATCGATAAAATGATTATAATATATTTATAAAGGTTTGACTTAATGAATTTTCTTGACAATTTGGTACTTCCACAATCATCAGAACATATAGAACTTCTGCATTACATTTTAATGCTGATTATGTTTCTCTTTATTCCCTTTATAAGTATCTTGTTCGGTGGCACAACCCTCTCTATATATTACAGGAGGAAAGGATTAAATGAAAATAATCCTATGTTCATTCGTTTCGCTCATGACATTATTGAAACCCTTACTATAAATAAAAGCATTGGGATTATTCTCGGGATAGTTCCCTTATTAACTGCAGTATTGATTGTTGCACAGCTCCTTCATAATACAGAATCACCGGCTGTGTATTACCTTTTAACCTCATTCATATTAACAACAATTAGTGTTATCCTTATTTATACTTACCGCTATTCTGTTATATTCAGTCGTCTATTTGATAATATTAAAAATATTATCCCTGAAGATGATAATACTTCAGAAATCATAAAAAATTACCGGGATGGCAGCCGGGCACTTAGCTACAGGTCTGGAAGGTATGGATTGCTTCTGCTCTTTATCGCATTATTCATGTTTGTTGCCGGTATTTCTAATACACTGTTCCCACTCTATTCCTTTGAAGTTCTATTTAGATTCCTCCAGTTTCTTACTGCTGCATTTTCAATAACAGGTGGAGCTATCTTCTTTTCCTTCTTCTATTGGGATGGAGGTAGGAAAATTGACGACGATAATTACCGGACCTTTATTAAAAAAATAGCAGTCAATATTACTTTCACTGGAACAATTATCCAGCCTCTCTTCCTTACTTACGATTTCATCGCCTTGCCATCAACTGCATTAAGTGGTGCTGTCTTTACATGTGGAATGATTGCCATTCTCCTCCTTTTTGTTGCATACCATCTTATTTACTCAATGATAAGAGATGCTAACTTGAAGATGAGTGGTCCCGTATTTTATGTCCTTATTTTCTCAATGTTTGGAGTAATAGTCAAGGATCAATTGGCAATGGGTAATGCCAACAAACTTAACTCTGTTATTTTAAATGCTAAATACATTGAATATTTCAATGAAATTAGTGGAGCAAATAAGTTAGCTGCTGTAGTTAGCGGTGAACAGATTTATAAGAATATCTGCTCCTCCTGCCATTCTTTCGATCATAAAATTGTAGGACCCCCTTATAAACAAACTCTTCCTAAATATGAAGGTAAATTGGATCAGCTTGTTGCTTTTATTAGAAATCCTACTCAAAATAACCCTGGCTATCCTCCAATGCCAAATCCTGGGCTCAAACCTAATGAAGCTCAGGCTATCGCCGAATGGCTCCTCAAAACCTATAAAACCAAATAATCTGGAGTTCTTTTGTTTGGGTCTCTCCTCTTTATTTAGTTAAACTAACTAGATTGTACTTAGATTGTACTTAGGAAATGCGGATTAGATGCCGTTAAGATGCTTTAGTTATACTGTGGATACTGATTTATTTGCTTTACCGCTTTGAAAGGCTTGCTTCTTCCCTGGCAGCTGTCCCGATAGCGCTTTCTATTTTACGTTCCCCCCTATACTCTATATAACTCTACTTTTCCATTTTTTGCCATGGAGCCACTAGGTGTCAAGCTCCCATTCGAAAAACCTCTGCCTTTGGGTTTAATTAAAAGAATTGTTAAATACAGAGTCTTGGAAAACTTAAAAAAAGCAAACCCGATATCTAATAGAAACTGATGATTCGGAATCATGCATGATGCTAGATATTAATTTAAATAAAAAAGCCCCGCATAACGGGGCTATAAAACCTTAATTAAATTAGGTTTTTTAACCTGAACATCTATTCCATACTTAGTAACATATCATAATAATAATTAATTTTCCTAAGCTCATTATTTGGCAGCCGAATAAAGTTTGTTAACTTCATCCCAGTTAATTACATTCCAAAATGCAGCCACATAATCTGGACGCTTGTTCTGGTATTTAAGGTAATACGCATGTTCCCAAACATCCAGTAATAAGATTGGTGTTCCCTTTGTTTCTGCAATATCCATTATAGGATTATCCTGGTTGGGTGTTGAAATAACTGAAAGTTTTCCCGAATTAACAATCAACCATGCCCACCCTGATCCAAATCTCGTGGTAGCAGCAGTGTTAAATGCTGTCTTAAAATCATCAAAGGATCCGAATGAGGTTTTAATTGCATCTGAAACTGCACCTGTAGGAGCTCCGCCTCCGTTCTTCTTCATTATTGTCCAGAACATGGAATGGTTATATACACCACCTCCGTTATTTCTCACTGCCATTGAATATTTTGACACACTCTTGAATATTTCTTCAATAGTCTTGCCTTCCGCAGGGGTACCTTCTAATGCTTTATTGAAGTTGGCAACATAAGCAGCGTGGTGCTTATCGTGATGAATTTCCATTGTTTGTTTGTCTATATAAGGTTCTAGAGCATCGTATGCGTAGGGTAGGGGGGGTAATTCGAATTTAGCCATTGGTTCTTTGCTCCTTTTATTATGATTAATTATTTGATCTAAACTTTTTGTAATTGGACCTAAACCTGCAGTTAATGGAATGGCAGCAATCGATAACAGAAATTTACTTCTCTTCATATTTCAGCCTTGAGGTATATTCATTTAAACTCCAAATGACTCTCCGCATCCGCATGTCTTAACAGCATTGGGATTGTTAAATACAAAACCCTTTCCATTTAGTCCATCAGTAAAATCTAATTCGGTTCCCATTAAATAAAATAAACTCTTACCGTCTACATAAAGTTTTAATTCTTCTTGTTCCATTATTGTATCACCTTCTTTCAATTCAGGATCAAATCCCATTGAATATGTTAATCCCGAACAACCTCCTCCTTTAACTCCAATTCCTAAGCCAACCTCTGGAGTGATATTATTCTCCTCCATTATTTTACGTATCTCTTTTATTGCTTTGCTTGATATGGTTATATCATTGCGTGTTTGAACTTCTGACATTATCTTCTCCGAAATGATGTTCTATTAAAAATATCTGCTAAAATGGATCACCTGGTTTAGCTGTTACAAAATCTGCATAATTAAGTTTCCAGCCTAGATTATTTACTTTTACTAATATTCCTTTATTTTCAAGGAATTCAGAAAACTCCTTTGCTAATAGTTCTGAATCCGCATATGTAACCTTCATATCCTTGGTTTCTAAATAAGTCTTTACCGCATAATGAAAATCTCTGAAAAACAAATTAGAGTTATGAAATGCCGGAAATTTTGCTCTAAGGTAATTAAGAAAAATTATATACTCTTCTTTAAGTACCGTGAAATACTTCACTGTTAATTCTTCCATATCTTTTAATTTAATAATATTTTATGATTGATAATGTATTCTGGTGAATATGATCTTAATTTGTGAATTGTCTCAACTATTCTGTTGATTGCATATTCAATTTCTTCTTCGGTATTAAATCTCCCTAATCCTATGCGTATAGAACTTTTAACCTCCTCATCTGTTAAGCCAATAGCTTTAAGTACATGGTTTGGTTTTAATGAAGCCGATGTACAAGCTGCACCTGTAGATATTGCAATATCTCTCATTTCCATTATAATATTTTCTGCTTTGACATATCTGAAACAAAGGCTCAGATTGTTTGGCAGACGCCGTTTCATTGAACCGTTTATCTTAACATCTTCAAGCTTTTCATTAATTCCCTTAAATAGCTTATTCCTTAATTCCTCAATCTTCGCAGATTCTGATTCCATTTTAACTTTACATATCTCCGCAGCTTTTCCGATTCCTACTATTCCAGGTACATTCAATGTTCCTGAGCGTATTCCGTGTTCCTGTCCTCCTCCATATGATCTGGGGGATAGCTGTATCTTCTTGCTCTTATTTATATATAGACCTCCAACTCCTTTAGGAGCATAAAATTTGTGTCCGGAAAAAGATACTAAGTCGGTATTCAGAACCTTTACATCAAATGGAATCTTTCCAATCGCTTGCGTCGCATCTGTATGAAACAAAATATTTTTCTCAGCACATATATCCCCAATGACTTTGACATCATTTATTATTCCGATCTCATTATTGGCAGTCATTATTGAGACCAATAAAGTATTTTCATCTAAATGTCTTTTAAGCTCATCAATATCGATAAATCCTTCATTATTTACATCAAGGACAATGACCTCAAATCCTTTTCTAGTAAGGGCTTTTAGCGATTCGATTACAGCATTGTGTTCAATTGCAGAGGTTATAATCTTTTTCCCTCTATGACTATAAGTTTCAGCTATTCCCCAGTGAGCAAGATTGATCGATTCAGTTGCACCGCTGGTAAATATAATCTCTGAACCTTCAGCGTTTATTAAAGAACCAATTAGTTTACGTGAATATTCTATAGCAGCATCTGCTTCCCAACCGAATGAATGATCTTTACTTGAGGCATTTCCATATTTCTCAAGGAACCATGGTTTCATCGCATTAAATACTTCTTCATCAACCTGGGTAGTTGAATTATTATCCATATATACTGGGAATTTCATATCTATAATATCTGATGAATTGTCACTGATCTGAATAATTTGTCTATCTCTTTCTGTACCCTGGCTAAAGGATCCCTTATCATACAGCAGTCATAATATGTACAATCTTTCTCATTTGCACCATTCTGCATACATTCTGTTATTTGATAATTGGGTTCAACAGCACATATAACATCAATTAGAGTCAGATTATCCGGGGTTTTGATTAAAGAATAACCTCCCTTAATACCCTGATAAGATTTAATAATATTCCTCTTGGTCAGTTGTTGTAATACCTTAGATAATAAGTCGTACGGTATATTATATCCTTCCGATATTTCTTTGGCAGTTGCGCTGTGATGGTCAGATTTCTTAGCCATGAACTTAACTGCCATCAGGGCATATTCCGTTTTTTTTGAAAG
>JARLHD010000539.1 GCA_031292435.1 Ignavibacteriaceae bacterium | reverse complement strand
GAAATATCAATACCTGTTTTCTGTCCAAATCCCATTCTATGTGCATACTCTGACCATTTGTCAAGTCCTATTCTGTAAATCAGATTATAGAAGAAAGTGTTACATGACTTTTCAATGGCATGAATAACATTAAGGGGACCATGTGGACCACCATGGCACTTAAAGAACCTGCCATAAAAGAATCCGCCACCGCAATTGATTATGGTTTGAGTTGTAATGACACCCATATCAAGAGCTGCGATAGCCGCCATAATCTTAAAGGTAGAGCCTGCGGGTTTACCTGACATGGTAGACCTGTTAAAGGAAGGTTTACCTGGATCGTTATAGAGACTTGATAAATAATCCTTAGAAGTAATATATGAGAACTGGTTAAGGTCGAAATCAGGGGAGCTAACAAGCGCGAGCACCTCGCCGGTTTTAGGTTCAATAGCAACGGCTGCGCCGCGATACGGTCTAAGTTCCTGTTCAGCTACTCTCTGCACATCGGCATCGACTGAGAGGACAAGATCGCGTCCTTTATGGGAGACACTATCCTGCGTACCATTTTTATATTTACCAATTTCCTTTCTTTTGGCGTCAACGAGGATGTAGTTATATCCTTTCTGACCGCGGAGTTCTTTTTCATAAGTTTTTTCAATACCGGAATTGCCTACATAATCACCGGGGGAGTAATAATTCTTATCTTTCTCAAGAGCTGCGGGGGATATTTCTTTATTATAGCCGAAGAGATGCGAGCCTACGATACCGGCAGGATAGCTTCTCTGCATTTCAACTATATAGTCGACTCCCGGAAGATGTTCAGAGTTTTCTTCAAGCCAGGATACTGCTTTAAAGTCGATGCCTCTTTTGATCCTAATAGGAAGATATTTAGAATAGTACCTATTGTTGAAGAGAACCTTACTTATAAAACCGGAGTCAGCATCGATAACAGTTTCAAGTAGCCTGTTTAATTTCTTATCATAATCTGCAGGAGTTATTCTTAAAGTATAAGCCGGAGAATTAGAAGCGATGACCTCCATATTCCTATCATAGAAAACGCCTCTAAGGGGAACCTGTTCAATGGGTTTTATACTATTGCTTGCGGACTTTTCATCAAAGGCCTGATGTTCGATAATCTGCATCTGAATGAGTCTGAATGTAAAGATGGCAAAGCTTGCAACAACAAGGAAGTAAACAGTTGTTTTCCGGGATAGAGAGGCAAAAGCTTCCGACTTCAACGAATACTCCTTTTAGGCATGAAAAACAGGACGATTACGCTAATAGCTGCAGTATAGATGCCGGGGAAGATACCCTGCTGCACCATATGGAGTATGAAATTTGAATCAAGATTAGAGGATGAGAAGAAGGAATAGACAAAGGAGTCAATAATCCCACAAAGTAAAACTATCAATGGAAAGGCATAGGAATTCAGGTATGTCTCTCTTTTATTTTCATTAGAAAAATAGCCAGCAGTAAATCCACTAATAGTTTTAGAAATTATAGAACTACCAAGCAAACTACCTGTTATTATATCAAAAAGGAATCCAAAAATAAATCCAAGTATCATTCCATAAATCTGGTTATTCCGTATTGTATAAAAGACAAGCAATATAAGGATAAGGTCCGGGACGATATTGCTTATAGAAATCAGGTTTACGACAGTAGTCTGAAGAAGAAGAACGAGGAAGAAATAAATTACCGGAAGTATATATGGGCGCATTTATTTTCGATTAAAGAAATTTAGTTCCAATTGGTTTTTCTGTTTTGATTCCACTATACCTATGACATAGACATTTTCTGCTTTTGAGAAATTAACGAAAGGCTTAACCCTAACTTCATTAAATATACCGATATCCATTTTACTTAATTCCATAACCATACCTATTGGTATAGGGACAGATATCAGGGAACTTAATTCGGACGTCAGGATCCGGTCCCCAGGTTTAATATCGAAGGTTTTGGGAACATCCACCATGACAAGATCTTCACCATTCCACTTCATGATGCCATCGATACGGCTGCGTTCATCCTTAACAGTAAGCTTAAGGTCCCTATTGCGTAAAGTTCTTGCGATAGAGAAATCATCGGATGTTGAATAGATAATACCCAGGAGACCCTGGTCGTTTATAACCGGCATACCGGGTTTAATACCGTCGGAGTTACCGCCGAGTATAGTTATTGTATTCTGTGATGTTGAAAAGGATTTTGATACAATCTTAGCGGGTATCAGTGGATACTTTACAGTATCTTTTAATTTCAGGAGACCTTTTAATTCTTCATTCTCTATACCGAACTCACGTAGTTTATTCATCTGGAGCATAAGTTCAGCGTTCTTTTCTCTAAGGCGGGTGTTATCAGACTTAAGTTCTGCTACGCTGAAAACGTCGGTTATCAAAGAGGTTGCGGATGCGAAAGTACCGAAGGCGATAGCCCTGACTTTTTTAATACCAGATTTCTGATTGGAAGAAAGCAAGATAAGACCCAGAATCAGAAGAAAAACAAGTATAAAATATTCTTTGTAGTTATTCCAGATATTGGAAAGGAATCTGAACATTAATATCTTCTGTTACGGATTAATACTTTTTGATAGTGGTTAAGATTATCGATTACTTTTCCTGCACCACGAACGACAGCAGTTAAAGGATCATCTGCGACATGGACAGGGAGATTAGTTTCCATTCTTATCCTTTCATCGAGTCCTTTCAGCAAGGCTCCCCCACCGGTTATCATAACACCGCGATCGAGGATATCGGCCGACAGTTCAGGAGGAGTGCGTTCCAGCGATTGTCTTACTGCATCGACAATCTGAACTACTGCTTCATTAAGAGCTTCCCTTATTTCAACAGAGCTAACCTCAGTGGTTTTAGGTATGCCACCGACTAAATCCCGACCTTTAACCTGTATAGTGATTTCTTCTTTAAGAGGTACTGCAGAGCCGACTTCGCACTTAATTGCTTCAGCGGTTCTTTCACCGATTAATATATTATGGTTCTTCTTGAAGAACTGCATAATAGCGTAGTTCATTTCATCGCCGGCTATTCTGATAGATTCTTCGTTTACAATTCCGGAAAGAGCGATGACTGCAATTTCGGTTGTACCGCCACCGATATCGATTATCATATTACCAACAGCTGCTTCAACGTCGATGCCAATACCAATAGCAGCGGCCATAGGTTCAGCTATCAGATGTACTTCTTTAGCGCCTGCGTGTTCTGCGCTATCTCTAACGGCTCTTTTTTCAACTTCAGTAACACCGCTTGGTACAGCAACAACAACTCGTCTACTTGAGAAAGCACCTGCTCTTACTTTTTTTATGAAAGCGCGGATCATACCTTCGGCGATTTCAAAGTCAGCTATTACGCCATCGCGCATAGGGCGAGTAACCCTAATATCCCTATGTTCCCTACCCTGCATTTCTTTTGCTTTATTGCCAAGAGCAATAATCTTTTTTGTATTCCTATCAAAGGCGACGATAGAAGGTTCATTAAGTACAATCCCCTTACCTTTTACATAAATTAAAGTATTAGCAGTACCTAGATCCATAGCGATATCTGCTGAAAATAAATCTAATAAACCCATAGTTCCTCTTAGTGTTTATGTTGTAGCAACAACGTAAATATCAGTGAAATTTTTATTTTATCAGGGTACAAATGACTAATGAGCCATTGACCATAAATTTAAAGCAATTTTAGTATAGGCAAATTTACCAATTACTAATGGAAGTAAGAAATATTAAATCATTTATAATTAAGA
This sequence comes from Ignavibacteriaceae bacterium, assembly GCA_031292435.1. Classification (GTDB taxonomy): domain Bacteria; phylum Bacteroidota; class Ignavibacteria; order Ignavibacteriales; family Ignavibacteriaceae; genus Fen-1301. Next base: position 6,611 of record JARLHD010000539.1, on the reverse strand, counting down.
AAAATAACAGCTCCAGCTCTATCTCTGTGATTTCAAAGCAAATAACAGATTTTTAAGCTTATTCTGGTAGTCATAATTATTAAAATCTTCTGCTTCATCAATCATTTTAAGGGCGTCATCTTTTTTATTCAATTTAAGCATAGATTGAGCAATATAGTAATCGGCAAATGGTTTTATCCAACTTTCCTCAGAGCTGTTGAATCCTTTAGCAGTAACTGCAAATTTAACAGCTTCATTATACTTTCCCAAGAAGAAATATGCAGTAGAGATATAATAATTTGCTTCTGCTTTAAGGCGATCTGATTTAATTTGTTCCAGAGATTGATTCAGCTTATCGATTGCATCCTTATAATTTCCCTGATCTATAATGTTTGATGCTTTTAATACCTCTACTTCCGTAAATGCCATAGATCTTCTGGCATATATTCCACCTTCTCTTTTAGCGAAGACATCATCATCGAGATCCATATTGCCTTTATCTGCCTGATAAAAGTATTGAACGGCTGTATTGCGGTTATCTGTAAGCTCATAACATATTCCAAGCCTATAGTCTGCAATACCTTTGTAGTCTTTCTGATCATATGAGGAGATAAATTTAATATAATATTCTTTTGCAGAATCGAAGTTATTTTCTTTGAAATAAATATCTCCTAAAAGAAAATCAGATAAGTAGATAAGCTCATTGAAATTAGTTTCATTAGTCCTGAGTATTTTGGATATAATCCTTTCGGCTTGTGAGAGGTTCATTCTTTTTATTTCAAGGACACCCATAGAATAATTAAACAGGAGGTTATCGGGATATTTTTTAACTAATGGATTAAGATATTTAGAGGCCATATCATAATTATTAACTGCTTCAGAGTAAATCTGGCTAAGGTAATAGGATGCCTCTACCTTCGAGAAGTAACCATCATTAGCGGCTTTCCTAAGATATTGGATACCAAGTTCTTTATTTCCTTTAATACCGGCCAGGCTAAGTGCCCATTTGAAGCCGGAGGGTATTTGTCCTACTGCAAAATTATAGAGACCTAATCCCAGGTATGCATCAGCTCTTTTAGGATTTATTTTCAGAGCATCATTCAGATATGATTCTGATTTTTTACTTGCCCATGCCGCATTAAGATAGCTTTCTGCTTTAGCAAATACGATAGCCCTGCTACTATAAGCGGTACCCAACGTATATAATATTATTTCATTATCAGGATCAGTATCAAGCTGTTTGCCTCCTTTATCGAGAGCAAGGTCGGAATAATGAATGAAGTTCTGATAATCGTCCGGGCTTTTACTGCTAAGATAATACCAGAGAGATATGGTTGATTTATAATGGTATCCACGAAGGTCATCGGGGTATTTATCAATTAACTTCTGAAATTCTTCATCGGCTTTATTCCATCTGAAATTGTAGCAGAAATCGAGACCCCGTAATACTCCTTTTTCGATATCGGACTGCGCAAGATTAAATGAACTAAGGATAAGAGTAAATAATAATAGCAGTTTAATTTTCATTATGAATGTTCGATCTTATATAAGTTATTTTGAGAGTAAAAGTTGATTATTGATAACAGGCAATTGGCCGGCGGCATATTTCATTGAAGCCTTAACGAATTCCCTGAACAGTGGATGTGCTTTAGTGGCACGTGATTTTAATTCAGGGTGGAACTGACAGCCAAGGAACCAGGGATGGGAAGGCAGTTCAATCATTTCGATGAGTTCAGTATCAGGGGACAGACCGCTGAAGATCATACCATACCGGCTTAAGATACTTCGGAACTTATTATTTACTTCGTACCTATGCCGATGTCTTTCGGAGATGAAATCAGATTTATATGCTTTCCAGGCAAGAGTCCCCTGCTGGATTAAGCATGGATAAGCGCCTAACCTCATTGAGGCGCCCATAGTTTTAATGTTTTTCTGATCAGACATAAGATCGATAACATTGTAATTGTTTTTCTTAAATTCGGAGCTATGGGCTTTAGGGATGTCACATACATTCCTTGCGAATTCAATTACTGCACACTGCAATCCAAGACAAATACCGAAGAAAGGAATTTTATTTTCACGTGCGTATCTTGCGGCATTTATTTTTCCTTCTATACCTCTTTCACCGAAGCCACCGGGAACGAGAATACCGGATACTCCGCGGAGAAGTTTTTCTGGAGATTCGATTTCGTACTGTTCAGCGCTAATAGTTCTTATAATTACTTTAGTATTATTTTCAGCACCCGCATGAACAAAGGCTTCCATGATACTTTTATAAGCATCGAGATGATCTACATATTTTCCAACAAGTGCTATTTCAACAGAAGAAGTCGGATTCTTTATGCCAGCTATACAGTTTTCCCACTCTTCAAGTCTAATTTTCTTTTCCGGGAGATTTAGTCTATTAAGAACGAGTGTATCTAATTTCTCTTTATACAAAACAAGGGGTACTTCGTAAATTGATCTGCAATCGTATGCTGATATAACAGATTTAGATTCAACATTACAGAAGAGAGCGATTTTATCTCTTATGGATTTATCAAGTTTTTTTTCTGATCTACAGATAAGGAAATCGGGTTGTATCCCAAGTTCAAGTAAGTTTTTTACACTATGCTGAGTAGGTTTTGTTTTAACCTCACCAGCGGCGCTAAGATATGGAACAAGAGTAACATGAATAGAGAGCGCATTCTTTCTGCCAATCTGAAGCATAAGCTGACGCATAGCTTCTATAAATGGCAGGCTTTCGATATCTCCAATGGTGCCTCCGATCTCAGTAATTATTATGTCATATTCGCCAAGTTCGCTAAGACGGGTCATTCTATATTTTATTTCATCAGTAATATGAGGGATAACCTGAACGGTAGCACCGAGAAAATCACCACGTCTTTCCCTGTTTATGACGTTAAAATAGACCTGTCCAGTGGTAGTATTATTTGCACGGGTCATGTTTACATTGAGGAACCTTTCGTAATGACCGAGATCGAGATCAGTTTCTGCGCCATCATCAGTGACAAAAACCTCACCATGCTGGAATGGGCTCATAGTTCCAGGATCAACGTTAAGGTAGGGATCTAATTTCTGGATAGTTACTTTAAAGCCACGCTGTTTTAACAGAAGTCCAAGAGATGAAGCTGTAACCCCCTTACCAAGTGAAGAGACTACACCTCCGGTTACGAATATAAACTTAACTTTCTTCTTTTTGGACATTTAGCTTTTTTTTGTAGACTAATATAAGTTAAAATCAGTATATATTAAAAAACACCAAGAACCGGATTGCTATATTATTTATTCGTAATAATAGAAACCTGAAGCGAGAGTTCTGCTTCCTTTTGCTAATTAATCAGGCCAGATTATAAAAAGGAACTGAGGAGTTATGCACAAGCTTTTGATTTTATTATAAGGCCAGATTACATATCATAGTAATCTGGCCTAAGGAACTTGTTGAGGGAAGAAACTTTAGTCCAGTTATTTCATTAAAATCATTTTTTTTACTGAGGAATATGTTCCTGTATCCAAACGATAGAAATAAATTCCGCTAGCATAATGTGATGCATCGAATTTAATTTCATAACTACCTGCTTTCATATCATTATTTACCAGTGTTAATACCTTTTCTCCGAGAACATTATATACAGCCAGATTTACCAACCCATCAAGAGGAATTGAATATTTAATTGATGTTGATGGGTTAAATGGATTAGGATAGTTCTGTTCCAGAGTAAATCCATGAGGAACATTATCAGAGCTAACAGTAATGCCTGTCGGGACAGCATATGTTACATTGCGCATGATAGTACCCCAGGTTCCTAGAGCAAAGGCAGTATCACCAGGGGTAATATATATCTTTGCCCCTGTAGGAAGATGGTAATTCTGTAGTGACCAAGTATTACCACCATCAGTAGTGCGGCATGCAGCAGTGGTAAGATTACCACAGACCCAGCCTGTATTGACATCTTTAAAATCCATAGTATTTATATCAACAACTGCGGGAAGAGCATATGTAGTCCAAGTTGCCCCTCCATCGAGTGATTTTGCAACTCTATTTGTACCATAAGAGGAACCAAGATAGAGAGTATTTTTATCTATTACTTTTAATGCACCAACCTGACCTTTTAGGGGAATAGGAATTGGAGTCCATGTTGTACCACCATCATTAGTTTTATACAGGGGCTGCCCGGATGCATTCATAGTTACATAACCGTTATCCTCATCAGCCATATCACCTTTCATGATACCATAAGCATTTCCATTAGTTACCTGGGGAATCCAAGAAGTTCCACCATTTGTAGTTTTGAAAATATTTGTATCACTTGCTGAGTAATTAAGGAAAACCCATCCTGTACTTTCATTAACGAACTTCATCGAATATAAGCTTATATAGGGACCAGATACCGGACTAGCTTCCTGACTCCAAGTCTGACCTGCATCTGATGTTTTCATAACAATACTATTTGTTCCACAGATATACCCCACTTTATCACTAACCATTGAAACAGCATACACATCAAAATCAACGCCAAGATCAATTGGTGTAAATGTAGTACCTCCATTTGTGGAGCGGAATATCTGTCTAAGACCGGGATTCCATTCTCTACCACCAGCAATAACTACATTAGAGCCAGGGGCTTTTTTGATATCGAAAATAATGTTTGAGTTATAACTAAGCTGATGTGAACCCCAAGTTAGACCATTATCGGTTGAAATTAAGATATCACCCAAAAATCCTGATATGACAAATAATGAACCACGTACATCAAGCGAATACCAATCTAAATAATCGAAAGTACCCCATGTTATATTTAGTGGAACTGCTGTCCATGTAGTGCCAAAATCGGAAGTTTTCCAAAGATTTCCCGGATCACCTACAGCATAAATCTCAGTTGGAGAAACCTGTTTAAGCTGGTAATAGGCCCATTCAGAATTAGGGGTCTGGATTGCTGTCCAAGTTTCACCACCGTCAGTAGTGCGAGAACAAGTGCCACCAGAACCAGATATTAAAATATTATTAACATCAAGGAATGTTGTACACATCATATCCTGAGGAACAACAGTATTCATTGTATTCCAGGATTGACCTCCATCAGTCGATTTAGAAACAGAACCATCCATTGTAACAACATAGACAGTTTGTTTATCAGGGACACACAAAGCAGTAACGGACCAAGAATTATTAGAATAAACAATAGACCAAGTAAGACCACCATCAGTAGTTTTGACTACGGTACCATGTTCACCATCACCTGAACCGAAGGCGACATAAGCGACATACTGGTCAACAAAGGCCATAGTTTTACCATTTTGATTTACAGGGACTAAACTGTCTGCAAGTGTATTAAAAGTAACACCGCCATCAGTAGTTTTTGCTATATAACCTGAACTTCCAGTAATATATCCATTTAAAGCATCAGTGAAATAGAGATCACCATTAGGGCCAATAGTTCCAGCTGCATTGGGGAGACCAGCTGAATTATGGAAATACCAATTAACACCTGCATTAGTTGTTTTCATATATAAACCTTCGCCACCGACACCGATCCAGGTATTAACATCTATGATTTGTATTTTGTTTACCGGATTTGCCTGCGGATTAGGCTGCATATATTTCCAGTCCTGATGGTCCTGGGCTAATAATGAAGCTGAGATTAATATAATTAGTGCTAAAGAAAATAGTAAATGTTTTACGTTCATTATATTTATTCCTGAAGATAAGACCAATAATAAATTTTAACCTATTTAAGGAATGATAATATAAAGCGATTACTTAAATAAAAAAATTCGATTACTTAATTAAAATCATTTTATTTGTTAATATCTGAGAGTTTGAAGTAAGTTTATATATATACACTCCACTTGGAATATCTGAAGCATTAAAATTAACTTTATAAGTACCGGAGGGTTTTATTTCATTAACCAGTGTTTTAATAAGCTGACCTAATGTGTTATATATTTTCAGAGTCACCAAGGAATTGGAAGCAGTTGTAAAAGATATTGAAGTTGACGGATTAAATGGATTGGGGTAGTTCTGATCCAGGGAGAAGTTGGGCATAAGAGCAACATCGACATTTACATTATTAGAATAATTTACATGACCGTCAAAATCGATTTGTTTAAGTCTATAGATGTAATTACCAGAGGCAAGATTCTTATCCGTAAAGGAATATGAGGATGATTTTGCAGTAGTTCCCTTCCCGCTTACAAATCCAATCTGTAGGAAATTATTATTAAGAGTACTTCTTTCAATAGAAAAGCCAGAGTTATTTAATTCAGTTGCAGTATTCCAAATTAAGGTTACGTTATTAGTTGAAGAAGAAGCAGTAAATGATGTAAGTTCAACTGGCAGAGTAACAGGTTCTATAACTTTTGCCAGCCACAAAGAGCCATTCATGTGAAGGGCAGCATGGCTACCATTTACGGAAGGATCCAACCAACCGACATACAGAGTATTCCCTGCTGCACCGGTACCATCATCTGCAGGAGAACTATCGCAAACCAGTACAACCCTGCCTGAACCATATTTAGCACGAGCAACCATCAGATTAGTATTTCCATGAGCGGTACCTGAAGTCCAGACCACACCCGTAACGGTGCTATCAACAGCGGGGTAAAGAGTTGCAGTGGCTCCATCACTCCAT
>JARLHD010000538.1 GCA_031292435.1 Ignavibacteriaceae bacterium | reverse complement strand
TCGATATCGATGCAAGTTCAAGTGTTGATTTTGATACCTATGGTGAATGGACAAGTAATCCGTGCGGAGGTTCCTCTAAAATTACAAATGATCCACATTTAGCACATAGTTCTCTGAAAAAGACGGTTACTGATAATTTACTGTCAGGCCAGTTGCTGGAAAAACAAGGCAGAATTGATGATGCGGTTGCCTTTTACTTAGGATTGATAAATAATAATGATCATGTAAGATTTGCATTATTAAAACTTGCTTTCATAATGAAGAAATATTCAAGACCCGAGATAACAACCTCTTTAGAAAACTTATTAACTACCTCAAATAATAATTACTGTAAGATCAAAAATACGCTTGGAAATATATATTTGCAGTCCAATCGGTTCGATGATGCAATAACAGCCTTTAATGATGCAATAGATCATTCATCAACTGATTATGACGGAATAAATGCAAGATTCGGAAAACTTTTCGGTTATCTGAATATAGGATATAATATCCCGATGGCATCACAGGTACTATCAAATATAAAAGGGCTAAACCTAACCGATAATGAAACTTTAATCAGAATTAAAATGGCTGAGAATTTAATCGCAGAAGCAGAACATGGTGAATATAAAAATTCATTAACATCAAAGATAGACCAACCTCAGTCGTATGAATTATCTCAGAATTACCCGAATCCTTTCAATCCTTCGACTAAAATAAATTATCAGATACCCAGGGCCGGAAATGTATCTCTCAAAGTTTATGATATACTGGGAAGACAAATAGTTACTCTTGTAAATGAATACAAGAATGAGGGAAGGTATAGTGTTAATTTTAATGCATCAAGGTATGCCAGCGGAGTGTATATATATCAGTTGAGAGCAGGTAGCTTTGTTTCAAGTAAGAAAATGGTTTTAACCAAGTAACCATACAGGAATAAACACAAAGCCGCAGTTTATGGCCGCGGCTTTTTTTATTCTGATCTGCAGATAAAGTTTAGGCTAAATAGAAATATGACTTAATCCTAACAATTATTAAGAGTAACTACAGAAAAAAAAATCATTAAATTATATATTAATTGGAGGCTGTAGGTTTATTGGATATTTATAAATCAATCGAACAATCCTGGTTGATCATTTCCGGTTTCCTCTCCCTGCTGATATAAATCCAGTGGGAAACCTTTCTTCTGGTAATTCCTCGCATTATTCAATGCTGTCTTCGGATTCATATTTGCGTAGCAATAAATACATCCGTGAGGACAACTGTCATAATATCCTATATCCTTGCTTTCAATGCACCCGCATCCTGACCTTGTCGGAGAGATATCAAAAATATCCTTTGGCTCATCTTTGCAGATTTCATTTAAAATATCACCATCCACACAATGGGCTTTTTCAATTCCCGGAACCTGG
>JARLHD010000537.1 GCA_031292435.1 Ignavibacteriaceae bacterium | reverse complement strand
TGAGAATCTTCTTTGATTTAATATCCCTTCCGACAAAAACTAAATAGTACGTTGTTGACATGTAAACAACGTGAGAACCCGCATTTAATGCGGGTTCTCTGCTCTTTAGTATAGATAAGAAAACGGTGAGGGCCTCTTTATTTTTCAAGGAACAATTCAAGCGAAAGAGAGTGGTGGATTGGAAAAGGCTAACTGGCAGACAATTAGATCGAAGTATAGGTTCAGAAGTAATCAATTCTATAAGGTCTATTTCTTTGATTATTAGTTCCTGGTACACAGTGAGTTATGAATGAATAATATTAATTATGAATTATAAGGCCCAGGAGGGATAGTCTTGTGGAGGCGGACGAAAAGAATCTACTCGTATTAAACGAGGTGCGAAATATGAATCGCTTGCTGAGGGAAAATAAAAAATCGATTGACAAGATGAGCGCCCAAATTACCTATTATCAGGTTCTTTTTGACACTGTCATTGTAAATAATAGGAATACCAATCAAAGTATTGTAAGAGAGATACGAGCGAATCTTCTCAGATTATCGATACTGGCCAATCCAAAAATGAGGGCAATGTATCGAAACAGTAAAAAAAGTCCCCCTAAATATTTTAAAATTATTAATACTTAAAATTGCATTACAGTTACAGGAAGTTTTATTGTTCAACAAATAAAAACGAAAGCCGTTTCTCTTCAATTGTAAGGACCTTTCCTTTGCCATGGCATTCCTTACAAACAAAAAACATGAAGATGTGCTTCCCAAGCTAAGGGTAGTCCCACAGAGCCTTCCAGCAGATTTCAGGAGCATTTACCTTCATTAAAGGCAAATGTTTTGGTTAGTTTAGTTCCGTAATCTTTACAAACCGGTACCCGTTCTCCTGAAAAACTTTTAGGAGCTGATGGAGGACTGAGGTACCATAGGTGTAGGAGGGATAACCGTCCTTATCTTTACTCAAGCTTATACTGTCAAATTCGAGATTTGGGGCTAAGAAGAAACTGGCCAAAACATTAGGGCTAAGGTTTCTGACTTTATTGATCATCCGATTTACGTCGTTCTTCCCGTCAACATAGTTGAGCGGTGTAGGGATAAACTTTGTCGTTTTGTTCCCATTTCTTCTTACAACTATTTGGTTTGGCGATCCCGGATAATCTTCGTAAATAATATCGAAGTTTTTCTCCGCCACCATAAGCTGGCTACCGAAAATGCCATAATGAGGCGCTTCAAAAAAGGCATAAGGAATATCCAAATTCTGTGCGACATCCTTGGCAAGATTAATCCGGTCTTGGGCATATTTTTCCGTGTCTGGGATATTAACCCCGTTTCCAAAAGGAGCGTGAAACTCTAACCCTTCTATACTTACCGTATTTCCGTATTGATGCGTATAACCGTGCAAACCAATGAGGCCGTCCCGATCAAGCATATAATCTAGCGTGTAGACAAAATCGGCATTTGCCATGCTGTATTGCTTTGAAATATCAATGTCTGCCCTAGAGGAAGGCCGAGGGTCTATGTATCTCGGTACCCATGCAACGTGAAAAGGAATATTTTCCGCGTAGAGGTAATCGCTGACTATCCGAAGTTTTTCCATGGATTCGGGCAAAGCGTAATTCATAGCGGAAACATCTTCGAATCGGATAAGGGCAGGTTTTCCTGCCGCTGGGCGCGCTTGTTTGGCTGGATTATCCCGATCATAGTAGAAGGCTAAGGTCTTGGCCTTTGTATCCCAATCTACGGTTAGGTTAAAGAGTTTATGAAAATCGAATATGCTAAGATAAACAACGTCCCCAGTAATCAGGATTTTTTTCTTTAGATGATACACTTGATCATTGTTCAGGTAATCATTTTCCTTCAAATCAATGGTTTGTGTAATATTCCCTAAAGGGGGGTAGTCGGTTAGCGCCAGTTCATTTAAATAATGTATAATTATACATTAATATCTCCTAGCTGATATTATTTAACAATATATGAGATTTTGACCTACATGTAATGGCACTCCAG
>JARLHD010000536.1 GCA_031292435.1 Ignavibacteriaceae bacterium | reverse complement strand
TTCAGCGGGGGGGAAACGAAAAGACCAGGTCTCGTCCTTCGAGCCAGGCACTTCCGTAGGCCAAAAAAATGGTGATTATGTGATTGGGCATCTTTCTTCGTCATCATGACCGAAGTAGATACTAGGTGGTTGCTTTAAGGACCCGGACAGCTTCTAAGAAAGTTTTGTCCGGTTATTGGCTAGAGCAGTTTTCCAAACGGATCTCTGTCTCCGGACAGCTTTTTCAAATGCCTCCGGAGAATCAGGTAAATCAGGATCGATCAGACTATCGATTCCATAATCTGCTGCTACGGCATTAAAGAGACTTCGTATTTCTGGTGAGCTGAGGCGATTTCCGAGGAGTTCTGTGAAATAAGAAATAAAACCGGCAATGCGATACTTTTCTTTAGTCAAAGATATTTTGTGCGGGAAAGGCTTTGGGATTGCTTCAGAAAGTTTTTCTATTTCTCTCTTGTCTTCTTTAGAGTTGTAATGAGTAAACCACTTACTTATCCTTGAGTGCCGAATAATGGTTTTATCCAACCGTAATAATTTATCCAGTGATTTTAAATCCCCCAATCGAGCCTTTCTGAAAATGCGCACGGGGCTTTCGTGATAGAGAAATTGACAAGGGAAATCAACTTTCATAAGAAATAGAAATTCGGGTGTAACAATATTCTCTAGAACATTTTCTCTTTCTTTGTCATTTAGCGGAGTTCCTTCTATTTCATTTTTAACATATGATATTAGGATGTTATATATATCTTCTAAGGAGATTTCTTGAGATTGAGTATTATTTTTATCAATTGTCTGAAGTTGATCTTTTTGGGTGAGTTGCTTTAGTCCATATGCAAAAATTGATGGAATTCCATCGAATTTGCTAAAAGAAGTAATGAGATATTGTTGCAAATAACGGTGGCTATGATAAAACTTGAACCATATGGAAATATCTGGAATTTTAAATGGTTCTCGTAGCTTGTTGTTTTTCACATCACTCAATACTTCGAAACAGGTGTTTGCTGCTATTGATAGGAATATAGCAAATATTCTGATATGTATGGGTTGTTCTGTGGACCATGTTTCAAGCTTAAGCATAAGTATTTGAATTTTATTAATGGTTTTTCTGTGTTTTCAGAAATAATTCATTTATATAGTGGGACTACTTTATTGCTTAATCAGAAAAAAAGAGGAAAAAATTGGTTATCACCTTTATCTTACCCAGGTAAAGATATGTGGGAAAAATGATCGTAAGGTAAAAGGCACTATTTACCGGACCGTTAGCCATATTGAGGAAAAGAAACAGGAGGTGTGATGCCAAAACTTTATTATTCAACAGTTCCGTATTTAAAATTTTTTATACAGAAGACCTATTTTAATGACAGGCATTATGTTTGGTGTAGTGAATGTTTCGACAATAATCTAAGCGCCCCCCATACACTTGGATTATTTGTGCCACCTAGTTCAAATCCTGCTGATATCTATAAAGTATTAAAAGAAGCTTGTCGGAAAAGAGATACTCATGATTCAAAAATAATTCAACAAAGAGCATCGTTAATTAAAATCGCGACCGAGAAACACTTAAATGGTGAAATAACTGATATTCAACGGGATGAGGCAATCTTCATGACGGAAAATTGTGAGTTCACATTGTGGAAGCCAGTGATTTATTTAATTCCAAATAGTCTAAACCCATTAAGAATTCAGGCTGTACCCATTAAAAAAAGAGCATCATTTGGGCCTGAGTATATTATTGCTGATTTGGTCCAAGATGAATTTGACCTAATTGAGGTGTAAGATGCTAAAATCAATTAAGAATATAGATAAAAAACGTTCTCTTGAGATACTTACTTCCTTAATAAACAAAAATTTACCATCCCCTTTTGATTTAAACAATTCAATAGGTGGAAAAGATGATGACCCAATTTCCACTCTAATAATCCAGGAAATAAGTGATCGTATCAAAAAGTATTCCCGAAACGAATTGACTATCAATTCAGCAATATTATCTGAACTAAGTAATGAAATTGCAGAAATTAGTCTTAAAGGAAAAGATCTTGCTCTCTTGAAAAAACAAGCCGGCAGCTTAGGAGTATTAAGCAACATTTTCTACACACCAATTTTTCAGCCGACATATAAAAATGAAATTGAAAAATATGGCATTCGGAAGAATCAAATTGAAGAAATTTTAATTAGACCTGATGTTGTACATGAAATTGAGTATGGAGAAGGTAACAATATTGCCATTTTTTTGAAGAATATTGAATCGCGCACAAATGTTTCTCAAGTCATAGTAATTGTACAAAGAAATCAAGATACTCTGATAGTTTCCAATGCATGGCGATATTATAGTAATGTATATAATTTTAATGTGGCTGAAACCTTAAATAACTTTGTTCAAAAATACGGATTAAATGTCAAACTGAATAACGAAGTGAGGATTTTGTTTATTAACTACGAAGTTCCTCTTTCAAAAGATGTGTTTAATAATGATATCTTACGCTTTGAAGTATTGGCTGGTGGAGTACAAAATCATACGACTGCATTTAATTACCGAAAAAACGAGAATGAAAACAAGCTCTTAATATCTTACCTATTTGCAATAAATAATGAAAAATATTTTGAAGATATAAAAACCTATCAAAAATAATGAAAGATCAATATGGATTGCAACCGACGATTCCTTCAAATACAGGATTATCCGCTACGCATACGCCTCCGTAAATCCCCGCAGGCGCGCAACCGCAGCGGCGCCAAAAGCGCGGGAATTTCTACGGCGAGACTTCGCTACGTCATTTCTATCGTCAAGAGAGCATTTTATATTTGTGACCAAAATTGTGTCCAAAAGAAGTGACGAACAAAGATTTTCAGTTATTATGAGTGATATCCAACCGAAAACAGAAAGTACGGAAAAGCTTTTAATAATATATTGTTAGATCATTAAGAATCATCTTGTGTCTCACGTTGTCATGCGCTTGAACATGGGTTCGAATCCTACCGCCCCGACCATATTAATATAATAAAAACGGGTATTTATAATATCAATACCAATTGTATTTGGTTCCAAAAAGTGATTCTTGATATTGATAGTAGGAAGCTCAAATTGAAGCGTTGATAAAATATAT
>JARLHD010000535.1 GCA_031292435.1 Ignavibacteriaceae bacterium | reverse complement strand
TTACCCAGCAGCGTCTCGCCGTTCTTGATCCGGCTGGCTGCCTGCTTTTTGAATGTTTCAAAATCGAATGATTGCTTTTCCATGTTTATCAGTTTAAATTTACGAAAATTTTAAACTGACACACTTAGTGGAATACTCTCTAGAATTGTGGAGGCAATTTAAAAATGCTTCTTCATTTGGCTCTTTTTATGATCGAAATATTAAGAACAGGTATAGATTTTATTTGTAAGTATTGTAAATCAAATAACGGTTTACTAATAAAGTTTGTCACTTGGGGATGAATCATCTAGCCTAATGCATTCAAAATCAACAAATATGCTGTTTTCATCGGGGCGCATTACAATAACAGTCATACTCTTGCCATTCCAGACAGCATACTCACCATTGCTGTTGTCTTTTTGTTTCTTAGGTTCTCCAAACAAAGAAATTATTTCAATTAGAAATTTTTCATACTCGTCATTTGTAAATCCTTCCTTTGAAAGTTGCACGTCGTATAACTTGTTATTCTTGTTAAAGGTCAAATTGCAATCGTCAAAATGAATGTGAAACCAATTTTTATATTCATAATTTACTACAGCATATTGCCTTAAAGCGTCAGGTCTTTTAAGTTTTACCATATTTTCCACGGTAGCTTTCGGCAAACCAAATTTTAGTTGCTTATATCCATTTCTTTTTTCGAAATCTTTAAAGATAGTTGTAAATGTTTCGTCATATTCCGATTCAGCAAATAAGTTGTTTGTTTTGCTAGTCAAAAGACTTCTGGTTGGATATTCTTGTACTGATAAAATAATAAAATTATTTTCCTTGCTAAAACAAAGGGTCATATATATGTTGCTTCTGCCTTCCCATTTGGTTTGTTCAATAGAGGGGAAGGGATAGTTTTCACTCAAGGTTTCACGAACAGAATTTCCAGTTATGCTGTCTTCTGCATTTTTTTTCATATGTTCAGTGTGAACATCGCCGTATTTCTTTTTAAGGTCTTTTAAAATTTCTTTGTAAATGGCATTTGATTTTACGGAATCGCTTTCTTGTTTTATGAAATAAATAGAATTGTTGTTGAAGGCTGACTTTGTCGATCCCTTCATATGCAAGATGACCTGGTCAAACCCAATATCATCGAAGCTGTGGTAAATTTTGTTATTTAGAAGATACGATTTTGACGTACTGGAAATGTTTCCGCAATAGAAATCTAAATAAGTATCTGAATAAGCGTCTATTTTTTCAAGGTCACATATTTCTTTCAGTCTTTCCCAGGGCTGATTAAATGAAAATTGCTTCCATTTGAAGAAACTTTTATCCAAAAAATCAAAATTAGCTGTGGTTTGATTTCTCTGTGCATATAGATGGGTAGTGCTCAAAAACAATAGCATGATTAATGTAGACCTACTTTTCATAATATCTTATAATTGCTTGCCGGGTCTGTCACATACTCGGTTTTGAATAGGATAGATAAATATACGAAAATTATATATTTAGTTTATTTATTCTGACCCGCCGACTATCATTCTGCACGAATGAATTCCTGGCCGGTACTCCGCCTGAATTGATCATGAAAATCAGCGGACATAAAAGCCTAAAGGATTTTATAAGTATATTCGGATAACGCCGGAGGAAGCAGGAAAGAAGATTCAGGAGATTTGGGAGAAAAGGAGGAGAAATGCATGCAGGCATGTTTAACGATCCAATACTTTTATTTTTTGATCTTCTAACGGCAGCCCTTTTTCAAAGGTGTATTTTTCGATTTTTGACTTAAAAGCTAACGTTATCTTACTTTTGTTGTTATATTCAGGATCTATTTTTATCCTTAATGGTTTTATTTCTGTAATGTCAGAAACGTTGTTGATCAGGCCTTGAATCTCGTACGGTTCCATGTAGATCTCATAAAAACCATTTTCAAATAATCCCAATGGGTCGTAAGTGTGTTTTGAGTTGATTGACAGAATTTCTTCAATTGAATCTAATTTCGATAAAATGTAATCATTGAAGGACCCCGCCTGTACATCTTCTTTGATAATTGTCTTTCTAATTGCTCTGTAGACAGGATTGTCGATCTCAGTATCTTTCATTGCTGCAGTAACTGCATTCTTAAGTAACGGTTGCAGGGCAATTACACCTTGCATGTCATCGTCATAAAATAGTGTTCTCTCTTGGCTTATATCAAATGGAAGTGTGGTAGTCTTTTCATTTAGCGTTACGACAGGAAGTCTTTTGCTATGTCTAACCGCCAGTTCATACATCACGTTTGCGTTTAATCCTGACAGATTTGCGACAACTAAATCGTCATTTAATAAATGCTCTATAACCTGATTTGTAATAGATCCAGGAGTTGATATGTCCAAGGAAGAGATAACTTCAAAATTTAATTCCAATAAAACCGGTTTTATTACTGCCTTAATTAAGCCGTCAGCTTTGCGGCGTGTTTCTGACCCGTCCAGGCCGAAAGGTGAAATAATAAAACAGGATTTCACTTTATCTGTTTCCTTTTTCATGCGAATGTCATTTTTTTAAAAGTAGTTCGAAATGGTAAATTTATTTAAAGTCGTCCATAAACAATTGCCATAGATTTTCGAGTGATAATTTCCAGATCGTTTATAAATTGATTTGTAAAAGAAGGCCAATTCCAAAACGTGAAACCTACATTTCCGAAAGCCCAGGTTGGATCGAATTTATAATCTATAATTGAATGAACGGCTTTACATTCGAGGCAAGTTACTGTATCTTTTCCCGTTTCATTGTACCATTCGTCTATTAATATTCCCCAGTCAGATCCAATTATGTTAGTGGAGCAGGTTGGACAGCATATACTATCAAGTCCATTTCCTCCATTGTGAAAGACCTCCCTGGTCCTTATGACATCAAGCCCATTTGTTCGTAGTCCCAGTAGGTCATGATCATAGCTATTAAGAATTGAATTATAATTGTCTCCTGGTGGATACCCGTCATTGCTGCCAAGAACACAATCAGTCTTCGGGTCCTTAATTATTTTTTGACTTAAAAGCCAATCTATCACCTTTTCGGCAGTCGAGGAAACTTCTGATTTGTTAACCTTAAGAGGTACTAGTGACATAAAATTATCAGCCATGTTGAATTGGTATTGAGATGCATAAGTTGGAAATAAATTTAATTGGTAATATTAGTGCAGATTCCATAAATAGAATTTCGCGTAATCCAGCCATTGATTCTACCAATATTATTTCCGATTTGGTATCTTTCGCCTTGAACGGCTTTGATTAGATGGAGATATTGACTTCCATTGACCTTGCATAAGACAATATCACCTTTTTGCAATCGCTTATTCCCGATAGGTTCTACGGTTACTAATTGCCCTGATTCAATTTTTCCTTTCATGGAATTCCCTCTAGGCCGGAATTGAACCGTTTCTCCAGTATTCAATTTTTCGATATAATGGGTTGCCCAACTCATTTATTTTTTTTTATTGAAGTAAAAGTTAATCGGAAGATGAACCATATATGAACAGCCAAGTCTGATTGCCAGATTGAACGATAAATCGATAGTCCCAAAAGACAGGATATCCAGGAATCCCGGCCACATCAGGGTAACTGTATATTTTAGTTTCGTCAGTAATATGATGACTAATGAAGTCTTTATATTCTTTTTCTAATACTTCGAATTCCTTTTGTCTTTTTGAGTCCAAAATTAATCCTGCCGAGTTGTCCCCTCGATAAGCCAGTCCAAAATTTATTTCTTCCCAGAAGTCGGCAATAGTTAGGCCAATTGGAATTACTGTTTCAGGTTTTGATTTTGGATGCGTCTCTTTTATCTTATTTTAAATTCTTCAATATCTGAGCAATTTTCAAAAATGTCTATTCCAAAGATAACCTCATAGTTATGCCCGTACATAACATTTTCAAGTTTATAGAGGGTAGTTTCGAATTCTTCGAGTGTCATGTTTATTTATTCGGTGACTAATTTCGTTTTGCAAACGAACCAAGGGACAGGTTCAAAACCATTTACCTCATCGTTCATATATTTTATTACGGATTCCCATTGTTGACTATCTTCAAAAAGACCGTGTTGATTTATTTGCAGCTTAAATATGTCTTCCAAATATTTGGAAAGGTCATGACAGTGAAAAGTATGAAATCCGCCAGTACATTCGATCCCAATAATGTCAAATCCAATGAATGCCTCGTTTTCAGAATTTATTTCAGGAAGCCTTTTCGATAAGTTTTGGGAAAGTCCGATTGAACTTTGGTTTTCTGCCGGAGGTTTAAATTCTGTAAGAAGATCTACGATTTCTGTTTCTGTAAAATAAATGCCGATAGTTTTTACATTGGGAACGTGGGAAAAGAATTTAGCGACATACTCTTTCGCTGTTTCAAGGTCATTGAATAGATTGATCCACCCAATCTTTTTTTCTTCAAAGGCGTTATCGACCCACTGCCTGATTAGCTGGATAGTTTCGTCGTTTAGCTGGTAGTCGGTTTTTATTTTTTTTATGTGCTCATTATTATTTGTTGTCCACGAATAGGACCAATTGTATAACAAGCTGTCATTAAGGCAATCGCTACATGAGGAAATTATTTGGGACTTTTTAGAGCCGAAATCAACCGGGATTTCCTTTATTACGTAATAACCTCCGAGGTAGTATGCTGCCATTTCTATTTATTGGTTGGGTTAGAGTTATTCGTTTTGTACTAACTGAAATTGACCCTTTTGAACAGACAAACTTGTCTCGGTATATCAAATCAGCACAAATCAGCACAAAATGAATCTTATAGATTTGTTAAATGAAATATTCTCAAAATTTTGCCATGTGAAAATACGCATGATTTTATAAAAATCTTAAATTTAGGTAAAATGAAATAGCCATGAATAAGAATGTGAACACCTGGATAGAAGAGAAAGGTACTGTGCGGACTGTGTTTCGCAAAATTGCGCTTTGGGATTATGCTTCCCGCGAGAGTTGCCGGCTGCAATTAATACATGCTATTGAAAAAGAAGAGATTACTATTAGTCCGTTCGGGATGAAGTATGCCATTGATAGCCGGAAAGTCGAAATTCAATGGATCTCTGTGATTCTTCCTTTGCTTCCTTTTGTAAGTGCGCTTTTGTTTTTCTTGTATGGGGCGATGAATTCCCACATAGTGCTTCATTTGTCTCTGTGCATTATACTTATGGTGTCACTTGGCCTGGTCTATAAAATAACTTTTTTCAACCAATATCTCGAGGCCAAGAAGTTAGTCTATTATTCCGGCGATGCAATATTGAGGGAGGTTTCTTTAAGAGAAGCGCCTGATAAAATCGGGGCTATTCAACCATCGAACTTTGCTTCTTTCCCCGCCGAAATTAAGGACGTTCAAATCCGTGACGGATTGCCCTTATTATTGAATAAAACAATAGAATCGGCTACCCCAGCAATAGATATCGAAACACAAAGCGGGAATTCATTTCATGTGCCGGAAGCCGAAACGGGGATTATAAAGACCACAGTCGTTTCGGAAATCGCTGGTAAAGGATGCATTAACACCCTTTTACTCCACGAACTGATCAAGAAGGAGTGCGGTCGTCCTAATATTTATAGAGGGGACATACATAAAAGCGTCGAATATTATTCGCATATCACGGGGTGCAAGGCAAAAAATATTTTAGACAAGAAAAAACTCTATGAGAAACGAGACACGATGGATCTGAAAACGGCCAATGCCCGCACCACCCACCTGAAATACCTTGAACTACTGCTGGGGTATTATTTGGAAATAGGGGATGATATATTATACAACAAGGCCGAAGATTTGCAATCTTTTATAGAAACATCGGCTCAAAATAAAAAATAATAAAATAAGACGTGTCTTTGCCTCCGGAAAGATGCATCTTCCTTATTTCGGCTTATAGGAGTTGCCATATTGCATGTAAAACAATACAAGTATGGAAACTCCTATTTTATTTCCCATGTCCCCCGAGGATTATTGGCGTAAGCTATCCGAGGTAATGGACGGTCTTCTAAGCACAAAATTGAAACAAGGTAGCTATCCGGTTACACCTCCAGGGATGACTTCCCGGCCCCTGCTATCTATAAAAGAGGTCTGCGATTTGTTTCAGATTACAAAGCCCACCATTTACGAATGGACCCGACACGGTAAGCTAAAGCCTTACAAGGTCCGAGCCAGGGTTTATTTCCTTATGGCCGATATTGAAGCACTTCTAAGGACTTGTGTTCCTAATGGTCCTCCGGTTCTCCTTGATCCAGTCCGGTAATTATTCTACAGTTTTAAACAAAAGTGGGAAGAATCGATCGGCATTCGATTTTAGCGAATCGGCACAACTTATTAAAAATTGCCCAACAATCATTGGAAGGTGGAAAGTTCTCCATAAGCCTGAAATTCCAGTCGGTGGAGTGAATCGAGCGCAATCATCGAAATCCATTTTTTCGACATTTTCCAAGTTTGACACGTTCTTCGACGTTTCTCGGCCGCTGGATTATAAACGGGCAATCGGTCTGTTTTGCGATTGTTTCGATCCTTTTCTCACAAATCACTACCCGGAATTTTTATCCGCGAAATGACTCTAAATCACAATCGGAACAATTCCATTCAAATCGACCCCGGTGAGATCCACCAGTAGGTCCAACAGTTACCGCCGCCATAGTGATGGGACGATATTTTCAAGAAATTATAAAAAAACAAGGAATGCAACATTCAATAATGTCCTGCCGGGAGGCCAAGCAAAGGGATCTAGTGGAATACCTGGACAACCTGGGACACAAACCTGAAAAGGTTCGGGGAGATGATCATTGGTATTTTTCTCCCTTTCGAAAAGAGAACACCCCTTCCTTTAAAGTCAATAAAAAGTTCAATGTCTGGTATGACCACGGCGTCGGAAAGGGTGGCAACCTGATCGACTTTGGAATTTTGTACCACAATTGTAGCGTCCGGGAATTTCTGCAAAAATTGAATGGAAATCTTTTTTTTCAACAGCCAGAACCATTCTCACAACTGGATCAAAAAAAGCAAACCTCCTCTGAACTTGCCGAGGAAAAGAATAAAATAAAAATTCTGTCCGTTTCAGAAATCCAATCTCCTGCACTTATCGACTATTTGGAAACCCGGAGGATTCCTCTTCAACTGGCCCGAGAATATTCCAAACAAGTTGAGTTTGAACTGTACGACAAGAAAATTACGGTATTGGGATTTCCCAACCGGTCGGGCGGATACGAACTCCGTAACGCGAATTTCAAAGGCAGCAACTCTCCCAAAGACGTCAGCTTTGTCGACCATGGCAAGGACCAAGTCGCCGTATTTGAAGGCTTCTTTTCCTACTTGTCTTTTTTGAAGATCAACGGACAGGAACCTCCTCTGACAAATTTTCTGATTCTTAACTCCCTTTCATTCCTGGAAAAGTCACGGGAGCTGATGGAGCGCCACGAGGATATTCACTTGTTTTTGGATAGGGATACGGCAGGCAAAAATGCTGCGGAAAAGGCCCTGCAATGGGGCGAAAAGTATAGAGACCGAAGCGATTTTTATAGCCAGCACAAAGACCTGAACGAGTGGTTGGGCGAGCGATGGCAGGCGTCCCGTCAAAGCCAGCGCAGGGGAAGACGTCTCTAAGATCAGGAGGTCTGAAGATAGGAAGGTTTTTTTGAAGTTCGGGTAGCCAGCTATGTTTCGGTATAACCGAAACGGCTGGCCCTTCATCCCGCCGAAGCGGGATTCAGGGGGGCGCTTCCTCATCCGCCTGCCGGCAGATTCGGAATGCGCAAGAGCAAAGACAATGGACAAAGCGAGAGAACACATAAGAAGCAAGGGAGGAAGGCCCCGGAAGGCAGTGAAAAAAGATCAACTGCTAGGAATGAAGTGTACCCTGATCGAACGTCGTGCCATCGAGATCAAAGCCAAGTCTGTGAACCTCACCGTTTCCGAATACATACGATACATGAGCCTGACTGGAAAAATTGACAGACCCAAAAAGGTATTGCCAAAGGAGGTTTTACAGTTTACCGGGACCTTAAATCACTTGGCCGCGAACATGAACCAAGTTGCCAAAAAACGAAATGGTGTCGAAGAATTAAACCCTATTGAACGAGCCACTTTGCAGGCACTAACCGGAGAAATTAAGAAACTGGCCCAGAATATCAAAACGTATTTACAATGATCGGACATGTAAAAACGGGAGGCTCCTATTATCATTGTCTCAGCTATTGCCTGGAAGACAAAAAGAATCTCTCCGAAGAGCAGAAAGTCCAGCTCTCCCAAAAGTCAGGGTTTGCAGCACAAAAACCGGGCGGAGGTCCTGGAATACAACAATTGTTACGGAGACAAAAAGGAGTTGACCGACCAGTTTAAAGAAGTTCGTTTGCTTAGTCGTCGGGTGGAAAAACCGGTCATGCACCTGACCCTGCGGGTAGCGCCCGGCGATCACCTGGATAAGAATCAACTGATCGAGATCGGTCGGGCATGCGCCAAAGAGTTCGGTTTGGACAAAAATCAATATGTCACGATTCTGCACAAAGACACCAATGAGCAGCACATTCATATCGTCGCCAATCGGGTCGGCTATGATGGAAAAGTAGCCAACGACAGTCATAGTTATGCCCGGATGGCCCGGCTCTGCCGAAGGCTCGAAAAGGAGTACAATCTAAAAGAAGTGCTAAGTCCCCGCCGGTTCTTATCCCAGAAGGAACGCCTGATCCCCCGGCATGATATCCGAAAAGAGAAGTTGAGGCAAGATATTGGCGTGGCGCTGAAAGGATCCCGGCAGTACCAGGAATTCGAAAAAAAGATGAAAGCCCTGGGCTACCAAGTCATCAAGGCAAGGGGAATCGCATTTGTCGATGAGAAGAAAGTCCGGATAAAAGGCAGCGAAGTGAATTATTCCTTGCAGACCATCGAACGGATCCTGGAAAGGCAACGAATCCAGGAATTGCGGAAAAATCCCCTTTACCAGCAGCAGCAACAGGAAAAAATCAAGAAATCAAAACCTGTCCGAAAAACCCTGGGCAAGCATGTAGAGGGGAAAACACAAAATTATCTCCCTGCCGACAGAAGAGACAGTATCCAGTGGTTTTCGGGTCTTTTGGCCGATCTGATGAAACCGGAGCAGATTGGTGACTCCGGGCCGGGGGGATTCCAATTCGGTCCACGTAAGAAAAAGAAAAAAAGAAGAGGACATCATTTTTAATCATTCATTAAAACAATGTAAATATGGAAACAGAAATCTTGGAAACAGTTCTCAAAGACGTATTGGACGAACAAAGAAGTTCAAACCAATTAACAAAAGACCTGGACAGCCACATGAAGGAATTGGCCGACAAAGTGGAAGGTTTTAGCAAAAAGCTCGATTCCCAAAAAGTGATCGCGCCGCCTGCTGACACCAACATGGTGCAGGCAGTTGTTGCCAGGGGAATTACAAAAATGCAACAACTCGTGGAAGCCCAGCCCAAAAACGTAATCAAGCAATTTAGGCTCCTGCTTTTCCCGGAAAGGGATGCCTGGAATTATTATCGGCTTGCCCTGGGTAGGGTAGCTTTCTGGTTAGCGATGATTTTAATCGCTACCTACAGCTTTGTGATCGGGAAGAGCTATTTTGATAAAATAGCGACGAATGCCGAAAATGATCACTGCCGGAAAGCCTGGACAAACCTGTATTGGAGTGCCAAAAAAAGCCAGCAAGCCAAAATGGATAGCGTTTGGAAGAACTCCTATTAAAAAGGGAAAACATCTATAGGATCAGTAAATTTCCTTTCCGGCCGCCACCAGCTTGTCTATGCTTATAAAACGGTTCTGGCAGATCCGGGAGGCAATGGAGAGTAATTTGCTGATTCTTTCCGTGAGCAAATCAAGTTCATTTTCTCCAATAACGTATTCTTCTTTATAACGGGCGTCTATATAGCCATGAATGAGCAGCTTAAACAAATGCTGCTCCTCGTCCGTATTCCGGGGGAAAAGCATAGCTAGCTCTATGGAGAACCGGTTTGTATAACGCCGGAGCTTATCCGGGTTATGAGTGCAAGGCTTGTAGCCGTTAAAAACCGTCAGAATTGCCTGATAAGCATTTTCCGCCGCTTGATGGAGCAAAAAGACAGCCACCTTGAATTCCTTTCGTACCTTATTATATAGGGAGCTCTTAAAGAAAGCGTCCGATTGGTGCCAGAACTTGTCAAAATCCCGCTGGGCTGTCTCTTTCAGGGAAAGCAGGTTGGGAGCTTTGCCTTCAACCAGCGGAATAGACCCGACATCAAACAGAAGAATGGCGTCCCGGAGTATCTTACAAAAGAAATAATCCCCTTCCGCTAGCCGTTTGTTGACATATTCTATGTCATGCACCAGGACAGTAACCTGGGTTCGGAACCGGCAGCGATTCTCTAGCTTGTCCTGTATCTCATAATCATGCCGGTGTTTGACCCGGTGGGTCACGACCAGGAGGTCATAGCTGCTTAAAAAGTCTGGTAGCAAAGGATCTGTGTATAAATCCGATCCGCCCGGATCAGATGCGTGAATTCCATATAGAAAGATTTTCTCCGCGTCAACGGCCTTTGTGATAATGGTGGTGAGAAGCCGCAATTGGTCTCGCTTAATGGCAGGTAGGTGTTCTAATGAAGTGTT
Organism: Ignavibacteriaceae bacterium; assembly: GCA_031292435.1. Classification (GTDB taxonomy): domain Bacteria; phylum Bacteroidota; class Ignavibacteria; order Ignavibacteriales; family Ignavibacteriaceae; genus Fen-1301. The sequence continues at coordinate 9,838 of JARLHD010000535.1, read as the reverse complement.
CATAGAAAAGTGCTTTTTGATAAGAATTAGGTTACCGATGATCTTCACACCTATGACTACGAATCTGCGGACTTTTTAAGCCGTGATATCCTTCCTTCCTTTTGACAAATGAGGAAGGCGGCTTCTATCAGCAATTCCACGTACTCATAGTAGGTAAGAATTTCACTCCTGTTGAAATCTTCGATATCTTCATCACCCAAGCAGATGACTTTCGAAATAACAAATCCCAGAAGAACCCTTGAATCTTCCATATCGAAGGCTCCAAAGAAATCCGCAACAACGTCAATAGGACTGTCTATTTGTTCGGTGGTTAGCCGCAGGGGGATATTTTGGGCTATTATAGCCCTGTTGGTATTGTACATAAATCATGATTTTACGATATTTTATGGATGGCTATCCAGTCAGGATTGACCATCGCCGGGCATGCGATGAAATGAAGCCCAATAAGACCGCATTTCCAAAAAAGATATAGAAGCGTATCTAAAAAGAGTCCCATGAACCCAAGTTCTACGATATCGAAGTAAGAAGTGATGGTTTGACCAACCTGATAGACCTAAAAACTATAAAGGGGCACAGGCCACAACTTACTGCCAGGAGGCTCTGGGAGAACCGGGGACAATAAGAGGGCCCGGACCCCTTTTTAGGGAGCACGGGCACTTCACTTATTATCTCGTCCCTTTGAAAATTTCCCAGATTTCCCGGCGAGACACAAGCAAATGCTTCAAATTATTTTATGAAGGATCGCAAAAATATCGCATTAACTCAGATTTACATCGGAATTTTTGATTTACCCATCTAAGATAGTAAATATTCGGTTACATCCTCATGTGGATGTGTTAAAATATTTTTTTATGCCGTCCTTGCCCTGCTTATGCCAGAAATCGAAACTATTGAGGTTGTAATCTCAGAAATAGATCTATTTGTAATTAACAAAGTCCGGGAAATGCGCGTCCCAAAGGACCTGTCTCAGGTCAAACTTTCTATAGTAATAGGATTAGCGGAGGGGGCCATAGGAAAGATTGAAAACCCGAAAGAAAGAGCGAAATATAATCTCCGTCACCTTAATTTATTAGCAAAAGCATTAAAGTGCTCACCTCGGGATTTCTTACCAGAAAAACCATTGCGCAACGACATGATCAAAGTGAAAATGAAAGTGAAGAGGAATACTAAAATAAGGAAGGGCGAGCCAAATTTTGAAATTTTGAAAATCGAACCCTTCAGTGATTGACTAAGTTTTTTGGCTTGAAAATCTAAAATATTAGAATGTCTGAAGTCAATGAAAACATTTCGCTTGAAGAGCTTGCTAAACGAATTCCGATTACGATTCTGGCTCAAAATATCTGCATGCGTAATGGTTTGACAACATTAGGTAAGCTAAATTCATACTACTACGAAAATAAAAACACATTTAAGGGTCTAAGAGGTTGTGGAATAAGAGTTGAATCTGAATTGGTTGAACTGTTAAATAAATATTTTTACCAGATCAAAGACGTTCAAAATGAGGTGTTATCCAATAAAATAGTACAGACCTATAAAGCACTAACGCCTTTTAAAAAAATAGCACTTACACATCACATAAAATACTTACTGAGAACCCTGTCGGCAAGAGCGCTAAACGGATTGAATCAACAATTCGGAAGTTCGCTATTCACAGACCTATTTAATAGTATCTTAGAAGCTGGGTTTGATTTCAATAGTATAAGAAATATTGGAGAGAAAACGGGTAATGAGCTGAATATCCTTCGCGACAAATTAATATTATTTGTTGATTTTCTAAAAGAATTAGATGAAAAAAATCTGAGCAAGGAATATACCAAGCTGATACTACTTAGTGAATTCCCTAACATCTCAGACAATTCTTTGCATTATATCGAAACAATCTTCGATGCGAATGGCAAAATAATGCTCTTCAAACTAATTAATATACTAATTACTGAAAGCGTAATTTTTAAGTCAAATGAAAAGAGCGTTTTTAATCTCACATATAAATTGGCCGATTTAAGTACTAAGTCTCCAAATGAAATTGCCAAAGAATTAAATCTAACGAAAGAAAGGATTAGGCAACTAAAGATAAATTTAGAGAATGAAGTAGAAACCTATTTCGAGTTCATCTTAAATCTAAATAAAATAGACATCAATAATTATGAGATTGAAAATCAAAGCCAGTTTATTGTTATAGATGAAAATAAAATCAAAATATTCAATGAAAATGAACAAGTTCACTACAATATAAAATTTTACAGCATTATACTCGGGTTGTTTCTTAAAGCTAGTCATTCATTGTTAGGTAGTTCTGTTATATTTGGTAAAAGAAAAACGAAAAATGCGAGGAGATTCAAAAAGTGCTATTTGATAGAAAAATCAATTTTCGAGAAATTCAATTTCGAGAAATTTCTTGAAGATGTTTATTTAAAGCTAAATGAGAAGAATAGCGATAGTTATTCACTATATTTTGAAGGGTATTTATTTGACTTTTTTATTGGGGATAGAAATAAATTATTTATTCCAACAAGAGATATTTGCGAGCAAATACTGTTTCACGAATTTGATCTCATAATCGACTCAAATGGTTTCCTCCTATTGGAAAGAACGACAAGGAAATTGGCATATGAATACGCGTATGAAATCCTTAATGATTCGAATAGATTAATGACAGTTGACGAAATATATACTTCTATTATTGATAAGTACGGTGAATTGGAAATCACATCTGCTTCTGTCAGGGCCAGTCTCCAGAGAGATAAGGAGCACTTCATGTTTATTGGTCGTAGTAGTACATATGGGTTGAGGAAATGGGAAATGGAACAGATAAACATGAAGGGCGGAACTATAAGAGATATTGTAGAAGAATATTTAAATTCAGAAAATGAGCCCAAGCACATTTTTGAAATAATGAAAGTTGTGTCGAAATATAGAGAAACAAACGAAAAAAATGTCCTATCCAATATTAAGTTGGAAGACAATGAAAGATTTTGTTTTCATGAAGGAGGCTTCATAGGAATTCGCGGAAAATTATATAGCACGGAAAAACTAAATTTCACGAAATTGACCGGCTCAAGATTTACAAGAGTTTTTTTGCGTAAATTTCATAACCAGAAACTCCAAGATGTAATTGATTTTTACGTTTCAAAATATAATTATAAACCTGTTCAATTGCTATATATGCTTCAAAAAAAAGAGGCATTGGGCGAAATAAAAATTGTAAATGATTTAATTTTATTACAATGAATAGAATCAACAAGCTTAGGGAATTGCATAATGAACAATTGGAGAAGTATTGCGAAAAACACAAAATTAGTTTTACCTCAATTCAAAAGCTCTTGGATTCCGAAAAGACAAAAAAGCTCTTTAAAAGGACGGCTTTAATTCAACAAAATATTGACAAGGAAATAGATAATGCAATAGAAAATGAAAATCGATAAAATCACATTAACGAATTTTAGGCAATATTTCAATGAAAACAGCATTGATCTAAACACAAATAGTGATAGAAATATAATACTAATAGGAGGGAAAAATGGATATGGAAAAACAAATTTCCTCTTGTCACTAGTCTGGTGTTTATATGGCGAGGATATCGGTAAAATTGACGAAAATTTCAAAAGAGAGATTCAAAAAGAAGGTAATTATTCCAAATTTCTGAAAGGATCTTTAAACTGGGATGCGGCCAAAAATGGAAATACTTGTTTCTCTGTTTCGATAGAAATAAGCGATATTGAACTCCCTGAAATTTTCGAAATAAAATCAAGCGGTCTTTATAAATGCAAAATAGCTAGACAATTTGATGTCACTGAAATAGATGATTCCTTTGAAATAACGATTGAGGGCATTTCTAAATCTTTATTTAGCACAAATGAAGATAAAATTAATTTTATTAATGATTATCTAATACCTATTGAAGCAGCCAAGTTTGTCTTTTTTGACGCCGAAAAGATTGCTAGTTGGGCTGAGCTTTCAACTAAGGAAGAGGGAAGTGTTTTAAATGATGCTCTCGGAAAAATATTAGGCTTAGACACTTACGAAAGCCTTATAGCGGATTTAAATATCTATACTGATCTTCAGAGAAAAGAGAGCGCCACAAATCAAGTACGCCAACAAATAACATCTACTGAAAATGGAATTAAAATCAATATCGAAAAGATTGAAGACTTAGAAAACGACGTAATAAAAAGAGAAAATCAAATAACAGAGTTGAAACTGAGGATTTCCGAATATGAAGTATTTCTGGTTAAGCATAGTAACAAATCTTATAATGCACGTAGCCTTGAAGAACTGTATAGACAAAAAGATGATTTGAAAAGAAAAGAGAAAGAACTTGAAGGTAAATTTAATGAACTAAGCGAAGTTTTGCCATTTGCAATATCCGCTGGGAAAATGGAGGAAATCGCGGAGCATTTAACCAAGCAGGAAAGTGAATCAATAACTAAGGAAAAAAGACGAGAACTTATTGAAAAGAACAATGAATTAATCGAGAAATTATTTAACACGCCCCCTTTCCCAGGTGATGGAGACATTTCATTTTCTAGAAAAGTATTTTACGCAGAAAAGGCGAGAAAGATTATTGAAGAAGTGTTTGGAAAAATTGACGAATCTAATGAATTAGAATTTGAGCACGATCTAAATAAGTCAGAGAAGGATTTGGTATATGACACTTTTAATCACCTGAGAAAACAATCAAAGGACATATTCGAGCAAACGATAGAAAACTTTAATCGCGTCAAAAATGATATCACTGAAAACGACCGAATTGTTAAAAAAATTGAATCTGACCTTGAAGATGAGGAAGTAATTGAATATACGAACAAAAAAAATGATGCTGAAAGAAAAATCGAAAAGTTAAGCGAAGAGAAAGGCGGATTAATAACGCAAAAACAATTACTTACTAAAACTAATGAAAGCCTAAGTCAAAAACTGCAAATAGATTTAAAGAGAATAAGTGTGTCCGAACAAAAAAAGAGAAAGCTCGACAAGGCCAATCAATATATAAAATCATTGTTAGAATTTGTTGAAAGCCAAAAAAGGGAAAAATGTGTAATACTTGAAACTATCATTTTTGACGAAATGAAGAAGCTTATGCATAAACTCAATGATAATGATGGTCAAAATAATTTCATTGGAGCCGTGAAAGTTGAAATTCTGCCGGACAATGACGGTTTGAAAATACTGTTATATGATAACGATGGAAATATCAGACAGAAAGAGACACTATCACAAGGCGAGAAACAAATTTATATTTCCAGTTTGATTAAAGCAATATTGTCTTTAGCTATTCAAGAGTTTCCAATTTTTATTGACACGCCATTGGGGAGATTAGACGATGAGCATATAAAACATATTTTGCTTTACTATTATCCAGATTTGGCAAGTCAAGTGATTTTGATGGCGACAAATAACGAAATTCCTCCCTCTAGACTGAAGCTGGTCAAAGAAAATGTTGCGAAAACTTACCTGCTGGAAAATAACAACAATCAAACAAAATTTAAACAAGGCTATTTTCAAAGCTATGAGAATTAGAATCAGTAAAAGAAATTCGGAACTTGTCGATTATCTTACAAGTTTATTCAATTTTAAGACGGACGGAGTTATTGCCAGAATTGCATATAGTTATAGTCTGCAGCTAAATAAAAAGTTTGAAACAAGAGAGGAAATTCAAATTGGTTCCGACGGAAAAGATTGGCGTGATGAGAGGACTCTCTTTGGAACAACTTCTGATGAAAAATCGTATTTGGTATTGTATAAAGCTTTACTAGATCAACATTATGGAAAGGTCTTGACGGAAGAGGAGTTTATCAAGCTATTTAAACGACACCTCGATTTTGGATTGGAAAAGATTCACCAGGATGTCGACGGTAAAAACATTACAGGTGGATACCATATTTCCTACCTAATGAAATTAGTCAAAAATGGTTTAGAACTGATCTCTGAAAACAATCCTTTTTTACCATCACCTACGAATGAAAATGAAATGAATTCTTTTAAAGGAATTGTTTCAATTGTTCTTGGAAAAGATGAGATGGAAAAAGAAATAGTTCTTCGTATAAATGATCTTAACGAATTTGATAGTTGCAATTTCGCTATTGCGGGTATGGTTGGATCTGGGAAAACAGAGCTTGTAAAGGATATTCTATACCAAATTTCTATTCAGACGGAAAATAATTTGAAGTTCATTTTCTTTGACTACAAAGGAGAGGGAAGTCCGGATAGATTAAAATCATTTCTTGAGTTGACTGATAGCAAGATGATAGACTTAAGAAAGATACCTTTTGACTTAAATCCTTTAAGCTTTATTAATCTGCACGATGAAAGAGCAAGGACGTTTAACATAAAATCATTTGTTGATTTCGTTTGTACTATTGCAACACAATTGGGGGCAAACCAGAAGCACCTTCTACAATCTATAATTACTGATTGTTTTGACCATCAACGTAATCTTCAGACTTTAATGCCAAAGGATTATACCGATATATATCCAACTTTAAATAATGTTTTGGAATCCCTTGAAAATTATAACCAAGAAAATGCAAGACCAGCCGACTCTCTTGACGCGATAATTTCGGATTTGGCAACAAGTATATTTCAGTCGAGTCCAAGCCAACAAGGCAAAAAAATATATGAGCAGAGTTTGTATATTAACCTGCCTCTTGAATTGTCAGATACAATGCGGCAACTATGCGTTTTTCTGACATTAAAGTACTTACTTGCAGAATTTAGCTCGACAAATGACACGGAACCCACTGAAGATAGAATAAAGCCACTAAGATATGTCATAGTAATTGATGAGGCTCATGTGTATCTTAAAAATAGAAATGCGAGTAAAGCGCTAGAAGACATTCTTCGCGTTCTGAGATCTAAAGGCGTCATTATAATAATGCTTACACAAGGAGTTGAAGACTATAAGACAAAAAATTTCGATTTTGCTTCGCAAATTAAAATCCCGATTTGCTTAAATATTAATAATAAGGATTACAGACTTATTGAATCTTTTGTAGGTACTCCAAGAAGCAAACAAAAGCTTCAAGAAACAATAAATAAACTCGAACCTCAGAGAGCCATCATAAATATTATTGAGCCACAGTTAATAAAAATAAATCAATTCTGGCAAACATTTAAAAGGATTAACGGGTGATCAGTTTTATTAAATTAAATGGTTAAATTTGCAACAAAGAATATAATAAATGAAAACTGCTGTCACAATAGATAAACAGATTAATACTTACCTTGTACAACTGAATCCGAAGGAGAAACGGGCTGTACTCAGTGTTGTTAAAACATTTGTGGAGAATCGCCTGGAAGACGATTCCGTAGACGGAAAGGCATTTTTCGCCGAATTAGATCGTAGGACGGCCGAGTACGAAGCGGGAAAAGCCAAAGTCTTAACACTGGATCAGTTAGAGGCGAGAGCCAGGAAGTCTTTTAAAGCCAAAGCTAAGATCAAGCGATGAGTTATAAATATGAGTTCCATGAAGAAGTGTCTAATGATTATATAGATGCGTATACATGGTATGAATCCGCAAAAAAAGGGCTGGGGGAACGGTTTTTATTATTTGTCCGAAAAAAGATGGATCAAATAGCTGAGAATCCAGAACATTATGGAGAAAGAACTCGAAGCGGTTATAGAGAGGCGCAAGTAGATGTTTTTCCTTATCTTATTGTTTTTAAGATCTACAAGCAGAAGAAGTTAGTTTTCGTCGTCTCCATTCATAGCATGAAAAAGGATCCCCGCAAAAAGTATCGGAAATAATAATTGGACTTCTTTTCATTATCTTTATAAGGACAAATTTATCTCGATAAAATAGAGTAAGAAATGCGTTAGTTCTTTGGAGCAGATCGACAAAATAATCGACAATTTATATAAATAACGGATTGTCAATATTATATAAGTAACCCAGCGGGATCACCATTCAAGTGTCCACTTTTCAGAACCTGCTCTGGTAGCGGGTTCTTTGTGTTTAATATCGTTGCTTATCCTTTCGTATCTTATACAAGGAACTAGATGTCAGCCAATTCAAGGTTTGAATCCCATTAGGGAGTATTTTAATTGCAAATCTTTCGGATTATTAATTTTTTTTACTTTTGTAAAGTACTTGCTTTCCCACACTCTTTCCCTGTAACACTCATCATTGTTGTTTTAGCCAATCGCGTTGGCTTCATAGATAATATTTGAGCTTAGTATCTGAAGACTTGCCTAAAAGGCTAAAATCTTTAATACCAATTTATGCCAGACAAAAAGCAAATAATAGAGGTAAAAGGAACTGCGATCACCATTATACAGGTTAATCAATCGGATTATATTTCATTGACGAATATTGCCCGACATAAGAACCCGAATGAGCCAAAAGACATTGTTAAGAATTGGATGCGGTCAAAAACGACTATTGAATTTCTGGGTCTTTGGGAAAAATTACATAACCCGGCTTTCAAAGGGGTCGAATTCGACGCCTTTAGCCGGGAAGCTGGCAGCAATGCCTTTGTTTTATCACCCTCAAAATGGATAGAAGCGACCCAGGCCATTGGCATTATATCCAAACAAGGAAATACCGGAGGTACATTTGCCCACAAAGATATTGCTTTTGAATTCGCTGCCTGGCTAAGTGCAGAATTTAAGCTATATCTTATTATGGAATTTCAACGTCTCAAAGACGAGGAGAATAGTGTTAAAAAACAGGAATGGAGCTTACAGCGTACCTTGTCGAAGATCAATTACCGTATCCATACTGATGCTATTAAAGAAACATTGATTCCTCCTATTATCACCAAAGAACAGGCTGCTACTGTATATGCCAGCGAAGCCGATTTGCTGAATGTGGCCCTCTTTGGAACGACTGCCAGACAATGGCGAGATCAAAATCCGGACAAACAAGGCAATATTCGGGATGAAGCTACTCTTGAACAATTGGTAGTCCTGACTAATCTGGAAAGTATTAATGCTCTGCTAATCCGAAAAGGGGATGGAGCAAACTGAAAGGCTGCAGCAACTTAACGAAACTGCCATTCAACAAATGAAATCGCTTCTAAATAGTAGTGCGATTAAAAAACTTTCTCAATAGAAGAAGTTACATCAGGTTGAATTAAAAATGAAATAGCGATAGCCATGCATCCATACCTCCCTCATTTATTGAAAGATATCGCGGCTGCGCACCGTGCGGAGAAACCCTGCCGAGAAAGGGAACAGAGTTTTGCAGAAATCCTCGAAGAAATCGGCCGGATGAAAGAGGAACGGAAATATACCTTCGGCTATTTCTGTGGGCTCAAGGCGGAGGATTTCCCTCCTTCGGATCAATTCCTCAAAAAAGATATGAAATTGGTATGCAGCGCTTTTAAAAAGATGATGCGTCGCTGGAATCTCAACTGCTGGTTGCCTAAGGGGCTTCCTGCTGATCTGGCCTATAATCTGCTGATCCGGACCCTGGAAAGGAAGATCAATCCCCTGGAGCCTGGATTGGTAGAGTTTGGTTATTGCAGCAGATATCCCGCCAATTGCTTACTAGGGCAGCACTGCACCTGTTTGAAACAGAAGCCCCATGAAGGTATGGGAGGTTTCATTGAGATAAAATTGAAATAATGGACCATTCCAACCATAGGGAAGAATGACGCCCAGCGTGTTAATTTCCCCCAAAGCTCCCCCAATTGCTTACCCCATATCCTGAGCCTGTGCATTTCAGGTGCATAATTTATGGCGACCTGAGCTCGCCCACGCCCTTGTAAACCTTCAACGAACCCCATATTTGATTTAGCCCAAAGGATGGTATAGCTGGTTAATTTTGCATCTCACCAAAAAATGAAGCATGCAACAGGAACCAGGTCATTCAGTCAATGGTAAGTCACCGCGTAGGCAGCG
>JARLHD010000534.1 GCA_031292435.1 Ignavibacteriaceae bacterium | reverse complement strand
GATAAACGTCTTTTCTTGTTAATTTTTCTTCAACAATTTTGCTAGAAAATATCCCTACCCAAAATAATTTGGCCAGAGGGTTAGAAGCAGTTAAAACTAATCCTTCAAGAAATGTGTTTTCTGAGTTTATCCCATTAAGCAGGTTTATCCTAGGTATTACTCCCCGCCCAAAAACTCCGAGTACAGTTTGTAACCCAAATATTGCAACGATTATTGCACCCATAATTTTGAAGATGTACTTTACTCTTCTCCGATCGATAAACGACGCTATTCCAGATATTGCTAACAATATATAAAATGCATCAGCCGCAGCAACACCTAACACACCAATTTCAGCACCTATAAATCCTTTATTTCCCCCAAGTTTAAAAACAAATAGACATATTGGTCCAATGGCTAATTGTAATAACATCCCGAATTTAAATCCTTTGAAAATTATCATATATATTTCCTCAGACATTTACCTTATTTTAATATGTAGGATACTAATCACTGACACATCTCTCTACGAACATGTTTAGATAGACAGCTACCCCGGTGGCCACTATCTCCTCTGGGTTGTCAGAAACGAGAATATATAAGGAATCATTTCCTATATCATTTAAGAATACTTCTCAGTTCGGATAGATATCATCCCATTGGTCAATCAAATTATTCTCCATGTTTTGGGAACAATCTTTACATAAGCTCAGAATTCCTTCTAAATTCCTTTCCGAGGCTTTAATAATTTCCATACCAAATCTCCTCAATTCTGTACTGACAGTTCTCTTAACCCCACGACGGCACATCATGGACTGGTTGAGATATCTTCCAATGATAGAAATACTGATGACCCAAATATATACAAACGCACATGTTTCCAGACAACAACCCCGGCGGTGTTCGCCCAGATATGTGAATCGAGCATAGTTTGGGGACGCGGAGTTAAAGGTGCTGTTGGGGGAGACTGCGTGATGTTGCTGATAAACTACTTCATACAACTCCCCTCTCTTTTAAACACTTAGAATAAAGCATACATTTCTTAAAATCCAACCCCAAGGCTGATGTCACTTAGCACGGAGCTATAAAACTTTATTACCCTTATAGCGGTATAAACATTATTCTGCTTAGTAGGTTTTTTAGAATATTACTTTTTTTAAGAAGTAGCGAATAAATCCCTCTGGATAACCCTCCAGCTTTCCAAATAATTCATATCCGTTTTTAAGGTAAAAATCAGGTGCTTGGAAGTTAAAGGTATCGAGGTGCACTAATTTACATCCTTTTTCCCTGGCTATATCTTCGCCCTGAGTCAAAAGGCCTTTCCCCAACCCGAGTCCTCTAAAATTGTCATCTACCCAAAGCATTTCAACAAAAAGACAAAACCTGTACATTCTACCCAGCAAGCCACCTATGATGTGATCTTCCTTATCTTTTAGTATGATGTTTATTGATTCTGATGGGGGTTCTGCAGCAGTAGGAGCTATCTGCATATTGTATTTAATAAGACTATTCTTAACATATGTAGCCTCTTCCGAAACCGTACCCATCTGAATTATTGATTTTACATCTAAATCCATCGTCAATACTCCTTCCTTCACATTATTTCGATTATACAATTTAAAACAATTACGCCTTTTGACAGCAGACAAAATGACTATCACCCCAAATTATTCAATCCTGATACTTTCAACATTTATATTTCATTTCCTCCCAAGATCAGTAAAAATAATCCAAGAAAGAATAAATCAGATGTCTTTTATTTGCAGACAACTAACCGTCTCCACGTGCGTTGATGTTACTTCATTGTTAGTTCAAACTGTAATATTGAGTAATGAAAAGAGATTCCCTATTAAGGAAATCTCCATTTGAAAAATTTTAGTCTAATATTGGGTTAATCTCAATATTAGTAATTAGATTTTCATCCTCACTATCAAATTCAATCTCATAACGAGCTTCAAATGTGAAATCATCCCCTTCTTCATCAATAGCCTCAATAGTACAAGTACCTTGTATAGAATTCGATGTTACATTTTCAATACTTGTATCTGCTATATCCTCCATTATAAATCGATCAATTTCTTCAGGTACATTCTCGAATATTTCCGCTTGAAGTATTCCTTGCACCTCAGCATCGTCATTGGGATCATTTATCTTTTTCGACACATCCCACCTCTTTGCATTTTTACGCGGACAAATTGCCTTGTCTTCTAGTAAAATTAAGCGATAATCATCTTCATCTAGATCGGAAATTATCTTTCTTGTTTCTTCATCTTTCATTGTGATTCCAATAATTACCTGACAATCAAATTCAAAGCTAACAATTGTTTTGAAAAAATTCTTCATATCATTTGCGATTATACTTTGCTGATCTGGTTCATCAAATATTAATAAATTGGGATGATTTCCAGAAAATTTATTTGATACTTGCATTAGAGCTAATGTAAATGCCCAAATAGCTCTAATATTATCGCTAGCAGACGAATCGAATTTCATATCAAAACCTTCTGTTGTGGGTAATAGTTTAATATCGCTTATTTGAATCGTCGATTTATCTACAATACTAGAGTATCCGAAGTCCTGTAAATTCAAAGTGAAATAATCTCTTAATTTTTTTATAATCACTCTGTCATTGTCAGTAAATTCGTCATCTGGAAATTTCTTTTTATTTGCAATTAATTTTCTCCATTGGTCAGATAATTCTTTAAATGCAATTATCTCTTCTTTACAATCTTTTTCAATTTCATGTAATAAATCTATTTCAGTTTCCATTGAAAGTTTTTTTCGGATTATTGTTTCAGATAAATTTTCATCATTGCAATAAATATCATTACTAATTGAATGAGCAATACTTCTATAATTCATTAATTTTTTCTCAAGCCAATTTAATGTATCTTCAATATTACCTATATTTAATTTATGTGACTTAATTGCAAACTCCATCATTTTTTTCTGGGCATCTAAATGATTTATATTTTCATCTATACTCATGAATTCATACTGTATATCTTGAGGAAGTAAACTATCATGAATTTTCTGATGACAAGTTGGGCATAAATTTTTATTGATTAGCCATTCTTCTGAAGACCCTAATTTCTTTAATTTCAAAGTGTCTTTATTATTCAGTATATCTTTATTAATAATTTCAAGGCTATGAATTAATGATTGCACACTTCCTTTTTCATATATTAGTTCATCATTTTTATCATTAATATCTTTTTGGAAATTTGATATTTTTTCATTTAAAGATAATAATTCTTCTTGTAGATCTTGTATATTATCCCCGACTTTAACCTCTTTTCTATTTATGTTCTCAATATTTTTGATTAGTTCCAAAATATATTCACTCAAAGGAATTTCTTCGTCACTATTGTGTGTTCTGAATATACTTACCATATCATGATAATTTTCATCTAAGATTGTTGGGGAATTAGGAAGTCCATATATTTTACATCTTACCTTTTTCAATACATTTACAATATCATTATATCTTTTAGTCCACCCGGATTTTAATTCCATTTCTGAAGTTTTATGATGTTGCCTTAATTTTTCGTTTGTTAACGAATCTAATCCTATAATAAACTCAACTATTCTTTTTTGAGGTTCTTTTATTTTCAAATATGTTGGTAGAGTTGCAAAAAGATCTGCCCAACCCCTTTTTTGCTCAATGAAAATACCTGAGAATATTATTTGCAAGTATAATTTTCTATCTATCCCATCATAAGTCGGAACTTCAGGTAATTCCCATCCCAAAAACCTCTCTAAATACATATGAAATCCTTTGTTACTTGTTGCGGAACCCTTAGAATGCAAATACATATCTTCAGATCTCACGACACCACGATCTAATTTATTCATATCTCCAAAAAATATCGTTACCAAACTTGAATCAAAGTTTTGTTTATTTGCTGTACGATAAACTGTGATTATTTCTAAACTTTTATTTTGAATTTCTAAGTAAAAGTTTGATTCTAAAACAGCAATTTCTTCATGTTTATATTCTAAACTTTTTCTAAAAACAGGTTTCAATGTTTTTTCTTTTTTTCCACCTATTAATTCTTCTAATCCTAAACAATAATATATTGCCTCAACGCATGAACTTTTACCTTTAGTATTTTCATAACTAGCTATAAAGTTAATCCTTTTGTCAAATTTCTCATCAAACCCGAAATCACCTGCTGATGTGTTAACATTTATTCTTAATCTATTTACCCTAAACATAGGAACCCCTCCATAAAGAAATTAATTGATTTATTCTATCCTCAGTAAGCTTTGTGCCAATATTTGAGAGGTTATGTTTTTCGAAAATAAACAAATCATTATCTTTTATAATATAGTCCATATACTTTTTCCCTTTTATTGATAGCTTGAAAAGTCCATTTTTTTGCCTTACAATAATATCTTCAGCCAATGCAAAGTCTATGGCCCTATTAATCGCCGGATTAAATCGTACTAAGATATATGATTCTTTTTCTTTATCGAGAAAGTGTAATAACTTATCCATCTCAACTTTTGTACTTAGAGCTGTTGAAGTAATATGTATCTTCTCGAGAGAGCAGGCCTTTCTATTACAGCAATAATGAATAATTAAGATAATCTGAGATATTCTATAAATAATTCTATAATTATATGGAACTGCTATTGGCCTGTTTGTAAAACTTATCCCTTCCACATTATCTGGTATAAACATATTTATTAATTCACCCCAAATTTTATTTGAAATCCATAGGACAATCTGCCAACCAACTGCTAACTAAATCGTTTTTCAATTCGGAGACGGACGTAATTGTCATTACTTTTCCAAAAACATCATTCAGCTTTACTTCAAAATCCCTGAGAATTCCATCAAACAATTCTTTATTAATAGTTCTATCTGAATTCATATCACATTTAATTTGTGCCTCCATTTTGAATGAATGGGATATCTTTGTTATGCTCTCATACAGCTCCGGATTTGAAATACGAAGAATATTTAAAATCTCAATCCCTTTCAGATAAAAACTTACAAAGATATTCACTAAACGATTATAAGATTCAACATCAACATCGCTTCCTTTTGATGTCATAATCGCTCTTAATTTTCTTTTTATATTCTCTACCTTTTCTGATGGACAATCATCCCAATTTATTTCACCTGTATGTATATGTGAAAAATCATATTTTAAATTATTATTTAAAGGAATTAACATATTTAATTCCTTGAAAAAATCTTCTTCAACTTTTATAAAAATCTTGAAGTCTTCATCAATATAATCTAAGTCATTCTTCCCCTTAGCTTCAAGAACCTCTCTCTTTTTATTTGTAAGATGTTCCAAAATTCTTTTATCTCTATATTCAGGAACAACAAAATGCCATTCTTTGATATTAATAACACCAATACTTTTAAGGCCTTTACCATTTTTTAGTAATTTACTAATATCAGCTGTCATTTTCTTTCTTTGCGCTTTGTAAAGTTCATCATCAGCATATTCTTTTTCAGGATAATAACATTGATAAACAATGCCACTAAGGGTATAGCCTTCTATACCATAATCCCCTTTATAATTTGGAGGAACCTTGTGAAATCCTTGCTCTTGATACCTCATTCTATAACACTTGTCGCACAGTTCTTCCCACAAATCTCCGCTTAATTCTTGATTTATCAATTTCAACATGCAAACACCTCATTGTGAAAATATCAGATTTCAATACTGATACCAATCTCTTCACTTGGTAATTCTCTCAATGCCATTAAATCAACTGTAAAAACTATAAGATCATCTTTATATCTAACATCAAGCAAATTAAAAAATTCGTAAATTTTAATAATTTCAATTTCTTTCCTTCCATAATATATTGGTATATCTTCCCTTATACATTTTTTTAAATCTAATAAAACCACATTAATCACTCCCCATTACATAAATATTGTAATGTAAGGTTGTTCCAACTTTATCATATTTCAATAAACATTTGTTATAATTATGCAAATTTTTAAAGCATATTATCAAAAAATAAAAAAGAGTACCACTACTCATGATGCTCACCAAGCCAAATCAACTGTTACTTCCCTTTTTCCTCCACTCTCATCCCACTCGCCAACCAAAAAAACAAAATGCGTTGGCGAGAGAACTTCTATCTTCTCAACCAACGCATTACTCACTTACTACCATAAATGGTGTATTCCACACGACCTCGATATCTAAGCCCTCACCCTTTCGCTCACTCACCACAATCTTGTCAATCAGCGTTATTACATCTGCATGGGTAAGCTCCTTCTTATCAATGATTTCCTTCAAAATAACCATTGCGCTTACTACCTTTTCCTTCTCATTATCCCTGAGTTCCTGTACACTCTCAGCTTCAAGCAACTGGCGCTCCAGTTTACCAAGCTCGGCACTAGATTCCCCAGTCATTTCAAGAAATAATTCTTCGCTAATCAGTTCCTTCGCAAGCTGCTTGGAATAATTCTTAATCTCACCCTTTTTGGCGTAAATTGCAGTTTGTAACCTATCTATAACTTTTCCATTATCCTTGTTAGATTGCTGTCTCTGCTCGATGCTTTTATCGAGATTATCTAGTTTGAGAAGTCCACTTTGGTAAAGGATTTCAAGTTGTTCAAACACAATAATATCAAGGTCATCATGACTAATCTTATGCCCTGAGCAGTATGCTTTACCGTATTTATTATAAGTGCTACATTTATAATTCTTTTTCCGGCCATTCTTTCGAAGTTCGCTAATTGTAACGAGGTTTTTTCCACATTCTCCACACTTTATAATGCCTGTGTATTTATAAATCACATTGTTTTTAGCCTTAACTCCGTTCTCAACCCTTTTAATAAATGTGGCATTGACTGCTTCAAATTCAGCTTTATCTATGATTGGTGGAATCAACCCTTCATGCACAAATTGCTCTTCTGGGGCTACCATTATCAGTTTACTACTTCTAATCTTTGGTCGTTTAGTTACCCCTCGCCGAACCGTCCCAATATAAACGTCATCTTTCAGAATCCTCCCAACACTCTCACCGTACCAAAGATGCTTATAATCCCAATCAGGTTTCCCACGATAGCCATATAATTCATTTTTTCTGGAGTATGGTGTTTGAACTTTATGCTCATTGAGATATTTTCCAATTTTATTGACTCCATTACCTTCCAAATATAGGCGAAAAATAAGCCGCACAGTTTGTGCAGCTTCTTCGTCAATGACAACTTTACCTTTATTATTTTTATCTTTCACATATCCGAAATGGGTAGCATGAACTTCCCCATTTTTCTGTTTCGTTCTCAATGCATCCTTTGTCTTTTTACTAATATCCTTGACGTAAAGCTCATTAAACCAGGTC
Source organism: Ignavibacteriaceae bacterium (assembly GCA_031292435.1). Lineage (GTDB taxonomy): Bacteria > Bacteroidota > Ignavibacteria > Ignavibacteriales > Ignavibacteriaceae > Fen-1301. The sequence goes on along the minus strand of JARLHD010000534.1, from coordinate 5,081 downwards.
AGTAATCCTCTAAAGTTTTCATCCATGTCTCCACTTTTCAATTTAAGTTTTACGCCATTGTCTTCAAGTTCTTCAAGGAACAGTAACGTCAATGCATTATGTCTGCCTATTCTTGATAGATCTTTAGCTACTAAAACATCAAGATCTCCATTATCTATTAGTTCTCTAATCTTCTTGATCCCTGGCCTATCGTACGAGTATCCACTGATATCGTTGTCCTCAATTATATCAATCAGTTCAATTCCTTGCTCATTGGCAAAATCCTTAATTGTATCCTTTTGATTCGAAATGCTTTCCTTGCTATCATCTTCATCTCTTGAGATTCTTACGTATCCATATGCTCCCATTTCTTATCCTCCCGATATTGTTACTCATTGACCTTTCGTGTTACTTCAATGGTACTGTGATGATAGATCGTTTACCCCTACTAATCAAGCAATTTAAGGCTCTTTAAGCGATTATTTATCACCTGTTCTAGTGCTTTTTCCCATGAGATGATTCCTTTGAATTTATGTGTAACCGAGTTGATTGTCGGATGATTTTTATATTCAATCTTTCTTTCTTCCATTTTTTCCTCCTCAATAAAATAAAAGGGCTTACCTCTTCGGCAAGCTCATAAACAAGTATCTGGAATGGCACTAACTAATTTATTGAAATAAATAAAATAACGCAAAGAAGCCCCCACCGTTTCCGATGAGGGCAAGTAGGACGTGTGAATTTCAAAGGTATTATGTCCGATGATTGGATTATTATGATTCCTCTTATACAAAGTCTTGGTACATAGCCCCCCAGTTCCCGGCGAGAGGCTTATTTGTTATTAACTAATTCATCGATGGAGATGCCTAGACCTGCTGCCAATTGCACAAGCTCGTTTATGCGAGGAATTCTTGATTCTGCTTCTATATTAATAAGATGGTTAAGGCGGATTCCGACATTAGAAGCTAACTCTTCTTGGGTCAGATTGCACCCTTGTCTGTAGCAGACAATTCTTTTGCATACGGTTTTGTCAATTATGATCACTTATAATTACCAGAAACTCAGCTGTTGGTATCTAACTGTACTTTGGTATTGATTGAGTAGCCGATCCAGCTGCTGACTAATCTCTACAACCCTTGGGTCAACTAGGTTTCGATTCAATCCGTATTTATTAAGCTTGCCACGCAATACCTCGATTCTCTTTAAAATTTTATCTTCCACTTAGATTCCTCCTAAAATGTCATCTTTAGGATATTTTATCTCTACCAACGCAAATTAACAACGGTATTATATCCATATATAGTAAGTTATCCTGTCGTAATATGTAAGTGAAAATGATAATGGCCCCTTTTCGAAAGGGAGCAATACATAACAAATAAACACAGCAGCTTTTCTTATTTACACAAAAAAATCCCCTCTAGGAGGGGTAGTGAAGGAGGAGGAGATGAGATATGAAAAAGTAACTTTTATGTAAACCGCTAAGCTAGCGGGTGGTTATCTACTTTCTTTATCATAACCCATATTTGTTACTATCCAGTGACCTCTGTGTGGAGAATATGTTAAACCTTATAATGGTAATCAGCTGAAATGCTATAATAACACAAAAAGGCTCCAGCAAATTAATGCTGAAGCCTTTGTTTTTGAGCATATCTAAGCTAGACTTACCTTGAATCCGTTCTATCTTAACATTGTCTTTGTTTTAGGTAATTATAAACTCATTCGTTGCCTTGTTTAACCGTCTGAGAAAAACATTCCAGTTGAATAAGGGGCATCTAAAGTTTGATTGTAAATATAATTAACACCCGAATCTGTATATACAGCTCCCTGAACAAACCTTGGATAAGTTCCAAACGCATTATTCAGAACATACACAGAATCCAAAGATACCGGAACTATCATGGGAGCAAGAGCTACACTAGAATCTAAACCTTGCTGCATTGGAGGAAAGATATTTCCAGCTGAATTATTAACTACAACATTTGTACCGCTTGTAACTCCATATAGATAATGGTACGACGAGCTACCCACTTGATAGTATAAGGCATAGGAAAACCATCCAAGAGAATATGCAGCCCCGCTTTTGTTCACACCTTTCAAAATTGCAAAGTTCATATTTATAGTTTGCGCTAATTCTCCTGCAAACAGAATATGAGAATTAGTCCCATATAGAAATCTTATAGTAAGATATATTGAAGTATTTCCCCACGACTGATTTGTTGCGGTAGCCGTTATTTCAGTAATATTATCCGTGTTTATAAATATTGTCGTCCATACTGTCATCGTATTAGCTTTTATCTTTATATAATGCGTGCTTTGTGCATGTTTATATACGATAGCTCTTGGAGTAGCACTATTTCCAATGGAATCTGAAATCAACGATACGTTTGAATCTGCTGCGATGATTGCGTATATTTTGCCTACTATATCGTTAATTCCTAAATAGGTGGTAGTTCCAAGACTACTGGTTATATTCCCTATATAGGTTGCCATGAATAACTCACCTCTTTTTACTAAGTTATTTTCACCAAATTTACAATCTTATGCTTGAATAGTATGTCAAACCTTTGAAAAGAATTAATTATTTTAATTTGATTGTAGCTCACCCCACTTTCACCCGAGGAATGTAAATTTGTTGTACCATCAGGTTTGATCCACGCAAAATTATTTCCCGACCCGTCATTTTTATAAAAGGCTATCATGCCATCTTCAAGCACCTCAATGTATCCAGGAGTTGTTATGCCCTGCACAGAACCAGGAACTATACGCATAGCAGCACGGTCGCTCATTCCTTGCGTGCTATCCGTAGAAGTGTTTATGGAGGCTCCGTCAGTACCAAAATTAATGACATTAGAATTAGATTCTCCGATGATTGTACCAGCCTTAATGGTTACACCCTCAAGGAGCATATTTTTCACTTGACTTGCTTGTAGAGGCCCTGTGTATTGACCGCTTTGATCGAGGTTTGACATAGCATTCGCAAGAGTGACCACAAGATTAGGCTTGAACGCTCCAAGTTCTATTTCTTCAATTCGGTTGGTCAATTCATTCTTATTAATCCGAATAACCTCTAGTTTGATGTTTATGTTTAATCTTTTATGCTTAACCGTTACTGTATCACCCATATAAACCGTTTCAAGAACAGCATAATTCTGGTACTCCATAGTCTTGCTTAGCTCAATAAAGTCAATTTTATAGTTAGCCAGAGGCATATCATTTAGGTTCAGATATGCCTGAGCCTCTGCTGTAAGTGAAGTAACGTCTGAGCAATCTGAAAATGTAACGGATTTAACTATAGGGTGAGGGTAATTATTAATTAAAGCACTATCCAAATACTTGCTAGGCAATAACAGACTATTCTTGCCTACAGCATAAATCCTAGTACATACGGAATCCATGTTCAAAGTCTCTTCGATCCCCACAATATTCTTTCCATAGCTAACTAAAACTCCATTATCTACTCCTCTATTTTGCGGCAAACTAATGCTGAAATTATTACGAACAATCTCCCCGCCATAATTACTAATCACGCTATTCGTTGAACCCATAATAGCGTCAACAGGATTTACCAGAGATAATGTGTAAGTATTGGTAGCAGATATTGTAGATGTGGCTGAATATCCGTGAGTATATTGGGTATTCCCTAGAATAGCGTTTAAAGCCCCATCTGCATTCAGATTAGTGATGGTGCAAGTTTCTACAAAATTGTTTAGAAGGTCATAAAATATATGCCTTGCGCTCACTGTGATACCAGCCAATGTCAACGTTGTGTTATATATCCTAAATAACTGCCCCTCAATTTTAAGGATATTTCCATCAACTAAATACGTCCATTTGCCTCTGGAATCAATGATGTGTTCAATGGTAGCCTCATATTTGTCATTCAACATTTCCTCAACGAAAGCAGTCTTGCAATCACTCAGGACTACAAGACCATTATTATTGAAGTTTGTTTCATTTGCGCTATATATATTGATCATATTAAAAGCCATTACAACCACCGCCAATTTGGGGTAATCTGAAGAGAAGAAACACTGCCTGTCCAACTAATTGTGTTTACTCCAGGTATCAATCTTGGAAAATCCCCAGACATCTGATTGTTAAGCAGAGTAGAACCGTTGTAAGCATCCTTTAAAACTGAGTCGATTGTGATACTGCCTGATATTCCAGCCAATTGAATACTTGTACCATTTATTGTGAGGGCTATATTTCCATTTCCCATAAGAAATAGGACAGGTTCGCTACTCACTGTCCCAGGATTGGTTATAGAACCATTACTCCAAAGAGTTACAGGCATATTAGTAACTGAATATTCAAATGGCTGGCTTCTAAAATTGACCAGAAATTTCCCGAACAATAGCAATTCTTGGGTTATGTCAAACTGATCGGAAACGTGAGCAAGATAATATTTGTCTGTCTGGTTGTTTAGGATAAGTTGACCCTCGCCACCGTCAAGCCATGGTTTAATCAAGTCTGCATGAGCAGCAACGCTAGAAGTATCTCTGAAATTACACTGAATTGGAATGATTATGTCCTTATACGTTGCATCATCTACTTTGAGACTCCCGCTTCTCCCTGGTACATCAAAATATTGAATATTCCTCTGTGGCTTTGGTATAATTGGCCTTTTCTCTACGACAATTCCAAAGTCATTATAGCTGTCCTTTCCGAGAAAGTTAAAACTGAACATATTAACTGCTCCCCTTTGCTTTTGCCATCTGCCCTCTGTAGAATTCGAGCTTATTGGCAAGTGTCTGAATATCCATATCATTAGCAATGACAATCTTATCAGTGTGCAACAAAGCTCCGTAAGAATAAGAATTGTTTACTGTCGATCCAGATCCTGCAACGGCTCCTGCTACATTTGGAACCAAGCTGGCATTCACATTGAACTTCATATCATTAGAAAGATTGCTAATGGCATTTTTGACTAAACTCTTATTCCGTTCAATACCAGATGCTAATCCACTCATGAAGTCGGGCATCCATTTCTCATAATCTGCAAGAGGCCCCTGATCTGGAGTACTAAAATGAAGGAACGAGCGGATGGTACTACCGACATCGCTGATTGTACTTGTAACTGTTGACATCATGCTTTTTATACCGTT
>JARLHD010000533.1 GCA_031292435.1 Ignavibacteriaceae bacterium | reverse complement strand
TTAAAATCATTGCGGTCTCTAAAAACTTCGGAGTAAAGCAGGTCCTTGAAGCTCTCAAATCTGATATGCATAATTTCGGAGAGAATAAAGCTCAGGAGCTGGATTCTAAATTTGCTCAGTTAGGAAATAAGGTTACCTGGCATTTTATCGGTCATCTTCAGAAAAATAAAGTTAAGTCAGTTGTTAAGTGTGCCGAATTTATCCACTCTGTAGATTCCCTGGAGATTGCAGCTGAAATAAATAAACGGGCTGAGAATTTAAATAAGATCCAGAATATTCTTTTACAGGTTAAAACCTCGGATGAGGAAACAAAATCGGGAATTTCCAATGAAAGTGAATTTTTCGATATTGCACATAAATGCATGGAATTTAAAAATATCGGGTTGGTTGGTCTGATGACCATAGCACCTTTTACCGATGACCGGAATTTAATTAGGAAAAGTTTTAAGTATTTGAGTAACTTAAGAGCTAATTTAAAATCAAATGGTATATTTTTAAATGAGCTCTCAATGGGAATGACAGACGATTTTGATATCGCTATTGAAGAAGGCGCTACGATGCTGAGAATCGGAACAGCTATCTTCGGAGAGCGTGATTATTCAAATAAAATGGATGCATTATGAAATTTTCACCAATGAACATTAAAAAACAGGATTTCCGTAAATCACTACGCGGTTATGATACTGACGAAGTTGAAGTATTCTTGGAAAGACTTTCTAATGAATTTGAAACTCTCCAGCAGGAAAATGAACAAATTAAAAAAGATCTCGATGCCGCTAATGGTAAACTGAATGAATTCAGAAAAATTGAAAAGAATCTGCAGAATACCCTTTTGAGAGCCCAGGAATCATCTACAAAAGCACTTGAATCAACACGTAAACAGTCAACCCTTATGGTTAAAGAAGCTGAGATCAAAGCTTCTCAAATCCTTGAGAAAGCAAGGGAAAGTGCAAACGAAATCCGCAGCGCAGTTATCAACCTGCGCGAGGAAAAAGATCTTGTAGTAGCAAGACTTAAATCTATCATTAGCTCTCAGGCTCATCTTCTTGAAATGAAAGTTGAAAATTCAGGTGAAGAAAAAAAACCCGTTAAGAAAATTGAAGGCGCAAAAAAAATTGATATAAATATTGATGAAATTGTAAATAAAATCTTATAAGTAATGAACGAACTCACAAAAAAAATAAATGAAACTCTTTCTGTAATAAGAAAGCATACCAATGAAAATTATACGGTAGGTATAATCCTAGGTACCGGTCTCGGCGGTCTTGTTAAGGAAATTGAAGTTAAGTGCGAAATTGATTACTCCATGCTTCCCTATTTCCCCATCTCCACTGTTGAATCTCATCGTGGTAAATTGATTTTCGGAAAGATCGGGAATAAAAATGTTGTTGCCATGCAGGGGCGCTTTCATTACTATGAAGGTTATACAATGCAGCAAATAACCTACCCGGTAAGGGTTATGAAATATTTAGGTGTTGAAACTCTTCTCGTTTCAAATGCTTGCGGCGGAATGAATCCGGATTACCGGAGAGGCGATATAATGATTATGCAGGATCATATAAATCTTCTTGGCGATAACCCGTTGATCGGAAAAAATGAGGATGATTTCGGTCCACGCTTCCCCGATATGAGTGAAGCTTATAGCCTGGATTTAATAAAATCTGCTGAAGATATTGCCCGCACGAATAAAATTAAAGTTCATAAAGGGGTTTACGTTGCAGTTCCGGGCCCAAACCTGGAAACGAAAGCCGAATACCATTTCCTCCGGGCTATCGGTGCCGATGTTGTTGGCATGTCTACAATTCCTGAAGATATTATCGCCAACCATATGGGCATGCGTGTGCTTGGTATTAGCATAATAACCGATGAGTGCTTTCAGGAAACATTGAAAAAAGTGAATGTTGAAGAAATAATAGCCGCAGCTATGGCAGCGGAACCTAAAATGACTTTGATAATGAAAGAGGTTATAAATAAAATATAATGATAAAAACAACATTATATAATTATCTTACCCCGGTTTTACTTGGGGTACTTATGTTTGCTTCAAATTTTCTGAATACCCAGATATTCAATTTTGCGGAGCATAATTTTGCAGTATGGTTCGTGCTTTCCATACTTTGTTTTGCCTGCGGCTGGTATATAAACAAAACCTTTGGCTGGCACTTTGGTGGTAAGTTTGTGTTTGCCACTATTATTTCTGCTACTGTAATTAGCATTATTCTGATCTCCTTCTTCAGGGATTATTTTGCCGCAAATCAATTGTTAACTGAAAACCTTATTCTTTATAGTCTGCGGAATATAACGCTTGGCGCAATGGCGTTCTTCGGAATGGCTCTTGTTGAGGTTCTTTCTATGCAGAAACATTATGCAGTAACTAATGAAAAAATGAAGCTGTACGATGAAATGTTGAAGGATGCTAAGAGGGAAGCTGAGCTTGAAATCCGTGAAGCAAAAATAAATGCTAAAAAAATATTGAATGATGCGGAAGCAGAAGCTAAAAATATTAGTCTAAAAAAGGAAAGGATCGAAAATGAACTTAAGGAGTTCATCCAGGCTGAAAAGGAATTAATCAAGAAATATGAAGAAGCCGGAAAATAGTGTGATGTTCAAACAAAACTTAGAAAAAATAAATTACCCGGAAATAGAAGAAAGAATATTAAAGTTTTGGGAAGAGAATGATATCTTTCAAAAAAGCATTACTTCAAAGGATCAGGAAAAGATCTTTACTTTCTATGAAGGACCCCCGACCGCGAACGGCAAGCCGGGCATCCATCATGTAATGGCAAGAACTTTAAAAGACTTAGTCTGCAGATACAAAACTTTACAGGGCTACAGGGTTGAAAGGAAAGCAGGATGGGATACTCATGGTCTGCCCGTTGAAATTGAGGTTGAAAAAAAACTCGGTATTAAATTTAAGAGCGAAGTCGCTGAATACGGTGTTGAAAAATATAACCAGGCATGCAGGGATTCTGTTTTCGTGTATCTTGATCTTTGGGAAAAGATGACCCACCGTATGGGTTATTGGGTAAATTTAGAAGATGCTTATGTCACGCTTAAAAATGAATATATCGAGTCAGTATGGTGGGCATTAAAATCATTATACAACAAAGGTTTGATCTATAAAGGATACAAAGTTGTTCCCCAGGATCCAAAAGCTGAAACCGTTCTTTCTTCACATGAACTTGCCCTGGGTTACCGCGAAACAAAGGACCCGTCTGTTTATGTTCTCTTTAAATTAAAAGAGGCTGATGAATATTTTCTTGTATGGACAACCACTCCATGGACATTGATTTCCAATGTTGCCCTGGCTGTAGGTCCTGATATTGATTATGTAAAAATTTTACATAAGGAAAAGAAAATTATCCTTGCTAAAGCAAGGTTGTCTCTCCTTGATGGTGAATATGAAATCCTGGATGAGTTCAAGGGAAGCACTTTTGCAGGCAAAGATTATGATCAGCTTATTCAATATGTTACTCCGAATAAAAAAGCATTTTACGTTACTACAGCTGATTTTGTAAGCATAGAAGAGGGCTCCGGCATTGTTCATATCGCCCCCGCTTTTGGTCAGGACGATTATGACCTCTCAGTAAAATATGACCTGCCTATGCTTCAACCCGTTACTCGAGGCGGCTTGTTCACTGATGAGATCACAGATTTTAAAGGTCAGTTTGTTAAAGATGCTGATGCAGGTATAATTGCCAAACTTAGAGCTGAAGGCAAATTATATAAAAAGGAAACAATCACCCACTCCTATCCTTTCAGCTGGCGTCATGAGAACGTTCCCGTTATCTATTATGCAAGGGAATCATGGTTTATCAGGACTACATCTGTTGCACACAGAATGGTTGAGCTTAACAAGCAGATAAACTGGCAGCCTCCTGAAGTCGGCTCCGGCAGATTCGGAAACTGGCTGGATGATAATAAAGACTGGGCTCTCTCACGCGACCGGTTCTGGGCTACTCCCCTTCCAATCTGGGTCAGTGATGACGGCGACATGTTCCCAATTGGCAGCATTGAAGAATTAAGGCAGGGATTTATTCTTGACGGTGACAAAAGAATTTCTCTT
>JARLHD010000075.1 GCA_031292435.1 Ignavibacteriaceae bacterium | reverse complement strand
CTAAAAGCCGTATCATTACACATGGGATACTCTTTGATGTCGATAAAGCCTCAATTAAACCTCAGTCAATGGGCACCATAAATGAAATCTTTCAGTTTCTCAAAGATGATCTGTCTCTTAAATTTGAAATTGATGGTCATACCGATAACACCGGCGATTCTCAGCATAATATGCAGCTCTCACAACAGAGAGCAGATGCCGTTAAATTACAGCTCATTGATATGGGAATAGATTCATCCCGTCTTACCTCTAAAGGATATGGTGATTCTAAACCTATTGCAGATAATTCTTCTCCTGAAGGGAAGGCTAATAATAGAAGAGTTGAGTTTGTGAAGATTTAATTTTTGAATATAAAAAAAAATAAAGCCTGTGAGTAATATGCTTACAGGCTCTATTATAATATAAATAATTATTCGGACTTGGTTTCTGGTGTCTTTCCTGTCTTCTGATTTTGTCTCCCTTTCCTCATTTCATCTTGCATCTTCTTAAATTCTACTTTCTGTTTATCATCCAATACATTATTTACCTGAGTTTGAGTGTCTTCCATCATCTTACGCATAGTAGCTCTGTCAGGTTTACCATCTGCATTCATCTTCTTCATCTGATCCTGTGCCTGGACATAGATCTTTTCTATTTGTGCAGCCTGATCTTTAGTTAGATTTAATTTCTCTGTCAAGGCTTTTACTCTTTCCTGGGGGGACATTCTTGGCTGTGCAAATGTTGATAAAGAAAGGATTAAAACTGCTATAGCAGATATCATCAGTGTACGGTACATTATTAGTCTCCATTTTATTAGTTTATAATACATTTAGACAAATTTAGCAATATTATAGTTTAATCTAACTATAAAAAAATCCCCTTATTATCTCCGTCAATATGCTTAATAATAGTTATGAATATTATAAAAATCCAATCTTTTGCATTAAATAACTCCCTTCTGGCTTTCATAAACGCTTATGATTTATTATTTTTACGCAAAATAATGAGAAGATTTATACAGTGCTGAAAACAATATCCTTTATATGTAACGACAAAGAAATAAATACTGATATCCATCCGGCAACTACAGTACTGGATTTCCTCCGGAAAACCCTATTCCTTACAGGAACTAAAGAAGGTTGTCGTGAAGGAGATTGTGGAGCATGTACAGTTATAGTGGGTGAATTATCCGGTAATGAATTAAAATATAAAACAGTTAATTCCTGCCTGTTACCTATTGGCTCGGTCAATGGAAAACATGTAGTATCTATTGAAGGACTGAATGTAAAAGGTTTGTCCCCGGTTCAGTTAGCTATGGTCGAAGAGGGAGGTACCCAATGCGGCTTCTGTACACCCGGATTTATTATTTCTCTATCAGCTTATTTCCTCAATAATAAAAAGTATAATGCCGATGAAGCGATCGAATCACTTGATGGTAATATTTGTAGATGTACGGGACATACTGCAATTAAACGGGCTGCAGTAAGATCAGTTGAATATTTTAATAGTCAAAAAGGAAAGACTCTTGTTTCAGCTGGGTTACTTCCATCCTTTTTCTCAGATATTCCCGAAAGGTTAAAAACGCTAATCACTAAGATCCATACAAATGGGGATGGTGAAATTATTAATAAGTATCAGATAGGTGGAGGTACTGACCTATTCGTCCAGAAATGGGAAGACATTTACAAATCTGATGTTAATTTTATCAATTCCAATGAACTTGATGAGAAAATAAAGATTTCCGGAAATGAATGTATGATAAATGCATCTGCAACTGTTACTGATATAATGAACTCAGAAATTATGAATATACACTTTCCTGATATTAAAAAATATTTTAGCCTTTTCGGTTCTCTGCCTATTAGGAATAGAGCTACACTAGGTGGCAATATTGTAAATGCTTCGCCAATTGCAGATATGACAAATTTCTTCCTGGCACTCAATTCCAAATTATATATAATTGATGGAAATTCCATGTTATCTATGAAAAAAAGTCCTTCCGCAAGGGAAGTGCTGCTTAAAGATTTCTACCTTGGATATAAAACACTTGATAAAAAACCCGAAGAAATAATTAGTCAACTTTCATTCAGAATACCATCAGCTAATTCATACTTCTCATTTGAAAAAGTTTCCAGAAGGACCTATCTGGATATAGCTAGTGTTAATTCCTCTATGTCCATTGAAACTGAAAACGATATAATAACCGATATCCATGTCTCTGCCGGGGGAGTAGCCCCTATTCCTCTTTACCTTTCTAAGACAGGAAATTTCCTATTGAATAAGAACATCGAAAATAAAATTATATCTGAAGCCGTCCGGATTGCTCTTTCTGAAATATCTCCTATTACAGATGCCCGCGGTTCGGTGCTATATAAGAAAACTCTTCTTAGGCAATTGATATTTGCACATTTCCTTAAACTGTTCCCCCTTATAGTTAAGTATGAGGAATTAGTATGAAAAATTATGATTCAGAAAAACATGTAAAAGGGGAATCTCAGTTTGTCGATGATCTGCTAACTCCAGCTGGACTCCTTCATATAATTGTATTTGCTTCTACTGTCGCTCATGCCAAAATATTAAAAATCGATTATTCGGAAGCACTTAATTCTATTGGGGTTGCTGGTATAATTACTTCCAAAGATATACCGGGAGAAAATCAGATAGGGGGAATAATTCAGGATGAACCACTTCTTGCTGAGGAATATGTTCATTTTATTGGGCAGCCAATCGCTCTCGTTGTAGCAGATACCATCCTTCATGCAAAGGATGCATCTGTAAAGATCAAAATTGAATTCGAAAAACTTCATGTGATTACTGATCCCCGCGAAGCATTCCAAAAAGGTGAACTTATAATGTCCCCTCGTATTTTCGCTTCCGGTGATGTTGATAGTACCTGGTTAAAATGTGATTATGTTATTGAAGGAACCGCGGAATCTGGTGGTCAGGAACATCTCTACCTCGAAACACAAGGTGCATTCGCATATCCATTGGAAACAGGCGGTATCAGAATTATTTCTTCAACTCAGGGACCTACTCAGGTTCAAAGAGCATCAGCCAAAGTCCTTGGATTACCTATGAATAAAGTCGAAGTAGATGTTACTCGTATTGGTGGGGGATTCGGAGGTAAAGAGGATCAGGCCTCTACTTGGGGTTGCATTGCTGCTCTTGCCGCATGGAAATTAAATAAGCCTGTGAAGATCATATTATCCCGTCAGGATGATATGAGAATGACCGGGAAACGGCACCCATATTCCTCCGATTTTAAGATCGGTCTCTCTTCTGCTGGAAAAGTATTAGCATATGAGGTTACATTTTATCAGAATGCAGGTGCGTCTGCTGATCTGTCTCCCGCTGTTCTCGATCGAACTCTCTTCCATGCAGTTAATAGTTATTATGTTCCAAATGTTAAAGCTACAGCAATATCATGCAGAACTAACCTTCCCCCTAATACTGCATTTAGAGGGTTTGGCGGACCTCAGGGCATGTTTGTAATGGAAGCAGCATTATATAAAGCCTCGGAAGTTATGGGTATCGAATATCGTAAACTTCAGGAATTAAACCTGATAACTGAAGGGGATACATTTTATTATGGTCAGACAATTGAAAATAGTACTATCCAAAGATGCTGGCAGGAAACTAATACCAAATATGATGTGGACTCTATTCAGGAAAGAATTGAGGATTTTAATAGAAATAATAAATTATTCAAGAAAGGCTTCTCCCTTATGCCTGTATGTTTTGGTATATCATTTACTAATACCTTTATGAATCAGGCAAGTGCCCTCGTGCATGTTTATTCGGATGGTAGTATTAGCGTTAGCACCGGTGCCATTGAAATGGGGCAGGGGGTTAATATGAAAATTAGACAAACAGTTGCATCCGTATTCTCGGTTGATATTGAACTTGTAAAGATTGAATCTACTAATACTACTCGTGCAGCCAATACTTCTCCTACTGCTGCAAGTGCCGGTGCTGATATGAATGGTAAGGCCGCAGAAATTGCAAGCAATATAATTCTTGAAAAATTATTGAATGTTGCTGCTCAAAAATTAAATGTCAAAAATAATTCATCAATTACTTTGAAGGATGGGTATGTATATTTAAATAGTACACCGGAGCTTTCTTGGTTCCAGTTGGTACAGGCAGCCTTCCAGTCAAGAACTAACTTATCCTCCCAGGCTCAATATGCTGTTCCGGGTATTTATTTCGACAGAACAATTAACAAAGGAAAACCATTTGCCTATTATGCAATAGGTACAGCCATTATCGAAGTTACTCTCGATTGTCTTCGGGGAATTTATGAATTTGATTCTGTTAAAGTTGTACATGACTATGGTAAAAGTTTCAGCTTTGTTGTCGATAGAGGACAAACCGAAGGCGCAATTATTCAGGGGCTTGGTTGGATGACAATTGAAGAAATAATTTATAATAAAGATGGTAAACTCATCACTGATGCACTGTCAACTTATAAGGTGCCCGATATTCATTTTACTCCAAAAGAAATTGAAATAGAATTTCTTGAAAATGTTAAGAATGATGCAGGTATCAAGGGCTCTAAAGCTATTGGAGAACCTCCATTGATGTATGGTATTGGTGCATTCTTTGCTATTCTTAATGCAATGAAAGCTTTTAACCCTGATAAGGAATATAAATTATCTGCCCCAATCACTCCCGAAAAAGTATTGTGTGAATTGTATCCTGAAAATGTAAATTCCCTCGTTTAATTATATTATCTGCAATACTAACCTGCGATGATGAGTTAGTTGAATTATAATACTGCTCATCTGATAAAAAGTTATATAAATATCATAAAAGCATTGTTTTTAATAGCAGTTACGAAATAGTTTATTTATTTTGTAACTCTAAAAAATAGGAATTGTATGGTTCTGCTTGAGAATTGTTTTTTTATAGCATCCTTTGATGAAGGGAAAACTTTTTCTTCTAAAGATATTCTAATTAAAGGAAATAGAATCCATTCTATCGGTGATAATCTACGTAAAAAAATAATTGAAAAAGATGTTCGTATAATTGACTGTTCTGACTGTGTCGTGATTCCCGGTTTAGTTAACACTCATCACCATTTCTACCAGACACTTACTAGGAATTTACCTGCAGTTCAGAATGCGGAACTCTTCGAATGGCTGATATATCTATATGATATTTGGAAGAATATTGATGAGGAAGCTATTTATTATTCTTCTTTACTTGCTATGGGTGAACTGCTTAAAACTGGATGTACACTATCTACCGACCATCATTATGTCTTTCCACAGAATGTAAGTGGCGATTTAATAGGTATTCAGTTTGAAGCTGCTTCTAAGTTAGGAATGAGGTTCTCTCCTTCCAGAGGATCTATGTCCCTTAGTAAAAAAAATGGTGGGCTTCCTCCTGATTCTGTTGTTCAAACAGAAGATAAAATATTGGAAGATAGTATTCGTCTGATCCAGACCTTTCATGATCCGTCAGAAGATTCTATGCGTAAGATTGTGCTCGCTCCTTGCTCTCCATTTTCCGTTACACCCGGTAATCTTAGAGATACTGCTAAACTTGCGCGTGAATATGGTGTTCGCCTTCATACTCACCTTGCTGAAACAAAGGATGAGGAAGAGTATTGTAGATCAAAAACAGGGAAAAACCCCCTTGCTTTAATGGAGGAAGTTGATTTTATTGGGGAAGATGTATTTTATGCCCATGGTATCCATTTTAATGATGATGAATTGAAAGTTCTTGCCGGTACAAAAACTTCTATTTCCCATTGTCCGTCTTCGAATATGCGGCTTGGATCAGGAATAGCTAGAGTTGTCGAAATGAAAAAAATGGGCATAAATGTTGGACTTGGTGTTGACGGCTCTGCTTCAAATGATTGCTCCGATATGCTTGGTGAAGTTAGAACTGCAATGCTTCTCCAGAGAGTGAAATATGGTGCAGGTGCTTTAACTGCCGAAGGCGCTTTTGAGTTGTGTATTAAAGGTGGATCTAAAATACTTAATTATGAGAAGACGGGCACAATAAAAGAAGGATATTTAGCCGATCTTGCAATTTTTAATATAAATAAACTTGAATATACTGGCTCTCTATCCGATCCTCTGGCTTCTTTAATCTTTTCAGGTATTAGCCATCAGGCTGAGTATACTATTGTAAATGGAAAGATAGTTGTAGAGAATGGAAAATTAGTCGGAGAAGATGAGGAGATTATTATTCAAAAAGGGAATGAAATAGCTATGAAACTCTTAAATAGTTATTCGAAGAGTTAAGGTAAATTAGTAATTAATAAGAACAGGAACTTAATATGATGTCTCATGATCTTCAATGGTATTATCCTGAAAAGATATCTGAAGCTTTAAAACTTATCCAAAAAGAAGGAGTTATCCTCCATGCTGGTGGAACTAGAATTCTTAAAACTGAACCAAGGAATCTGAAAGGTTTCGTCGATATTAGTCATCTTAAATTAAATTATATAAAGAAAGAAGTAAAGAATATTATTATTGGGGCTGGCTGTACTCTTTCTGATGTAATAAATTATTGTAAAAAGACTAATAGCCTTGATGGTTTGTGTATGGCTTTGGCTGAAACAGCCTCTACTCCGCTAAGGAACAGGATTACTATTGGAGGCTCACTAAAAGATTTTCCTGTTTGGTCAAGTCTGTATTCACCTCTCATTGCTTTGGATGCAAAATTAGAATTGGCTGGCGTAAAAGAATTATGTTCACTGGAAGATTATGTTAAAAAGAATATTATTAAATCAAAACATATTATTAAACAGGTTGTAATTAAGGATGATAAGGATATTATTTGCCGGGTAATGCGATTTAATTTAGTTAGGTTTGAATATCCTATCTTTAATGTTGCAGTTGCACTTAAAGTGAAAGATAAAGTTGTAATGGATTCGAGGATTGTCATTACAGGAGTTAAAGGAAGATTCCATAGGTTTAAACAATCTGAAAAAGTACTTAATGGATCCACCCTTACAGATGAAGTAATTGCAAAAAGTACTGAATATTTTGTTCCTAAATTTCATCACGATTATAAATATTCACCTGAATACAGGGAACATATTGCAAAAGTTTATTTTAATGATATTGTAAAAGAATTGAAAGAGGATATGAAATGAGACAAGTATTTAAGATAAATTCCGTCGAAAAAGAACTTACATTAAATCCTGGTGATACTCTCTTACAGACTTTAAGGGATAATGGTTATACAGAAGTGAAATGTGGTTGTAGTGAAGGGGAATGTGGTGCTTGTCTTGTTCTTCTGGAAGATATGCCGGTAAACTCCTGTCAGGTTTTCGCTATGAGTGTCAAGGATAAGAAAATATCAACCGTAAAGGGGATAGGAAATCTTTTCCATCCTCATATTATTCAAAAAGCTTTTGTTGAGGCAGGTGCCGATCAGTGCGGTTTCTGTACTCCTGGAATGGTTATAGCTTCATATGCCTTGCTCAAAAAGAATCCTAAACCAACTAAGCAAGAGATAAATGAAGCGCTTGATGGGAATCTCTGCAGATGTACTGGATATGTTAAAATTATCGAAGCAGTAGAAAATGCCGCTGCCATCTTATCACCAAAAGTTATATAAAAGCACTCTTCTGTTCTTATTTTGTTCTTATTTAGTCCTTATTTAACGGCATCAATTAAAATACGTTAAATAAATTTACTGTAACGAAGCGGAAGCGGGAAATGCTGTCCGAGTGCAACGAGTTCATTTCCCGCAGCGTAGTGAAAGTAAATTTATAGTATTTTAATTGCAGCCAAAGTTCTTTTGGTACTTTTCTTCAAAGAAAAGGACAATGAAAAAGAACTAGAATTTGTTTATTAAATAGTATATGGAGCACAAATGTTTAAATATGTAAACAAACGTTCTGAAAAAATTGATGGTCTTTCATTAGCAACTGGTGAAGAAAAATATACTGATGATTTTAATGCCAAAGATGTTTTATATGTATCCGTCCTTCATTCAGGATATGCTCATGCGTTAATCGAGGATATAGACGACTCTGCTGCTCGAAAAATGCGCGGTGTAGTAGAAGTACTTTCCTGTAAAAATGTTAAGAGAATTTTGTATACAACTGCTGGACAGGGATTTCCGGAACCGTCTCCGTATGATTCGGCCTTGTTTAACAATGTAATGAGATTTGTCGGTGATAATGTTTGTGCTGTTGCTGCAGAATCCAAAGAGGTAGCTGATGAAGCATTAAAGAAAATAAAAATAAAATTTAAAGAATTAAAACCAATTCTTAGTCTTAGGGAGTCTGAGGGATCCTCCGTTAAAATTCATGATAATGATGGATCATTTCCTAAAATACCTGTGTTTTATGATGCAGATAAAAATATCGCTTCTAAGGTTGAAGCTGAAGTAGGTAATTTTGAATTAGCTTATAAATCATCAACTTGTAAAATTGAATATGATTTTTATGCCCCATATGCTAATCATTGTGCAATAGAACCCCATGCTTCATTTTCTTACTATGATTTAAGGGGAAGGATGGTAATTGTCACAACTACTCAGGTTCCTTTCCATGTAAGAAGAATTGTTGCCGCACTTTTGGAGATTCCTGTATCTCAGATTAGGGTAATTAAACCACGGATTGGTGGAGGTTTCGGCGGTAAACAGGAAGTATTACTTGAACCTATAGTAGCGATGATGACATTAAGAACAAAACGTCCATGTAAACTTGTTTATTCAAGAAAAGAAGTGTTTAAATCTACTAGAGCCAGGCATGAATATGAAACATCATTCCGTGTTGGGTACGAACCTGATGGTAAAATTAATGCTTTCCATCTTGACGCTCTTGAAAATTCAGGTGGATATGGCTCCCATTCATTAACTGTTCTATCCAATGCTGGTTCAAAAACCCTGCCTTTGTTTAATAAAATTGAAAATGTAAAATTCACGGGGAAGGGTGTTTATACTAATCTTCCCTGTGGTGGTGCTTATAGAGGATATGGTGCTACAGAAGCATATTTTGGTTTTGGACAGGTTGTTGATATGATTTGTAATGATACAGGGAATGATATTATTGAGTATTATAAAAAGTGGTCTATAAAATCTGGCGAGACATCTCCTATCTTTCAAGCTCTTGGTGAAGGTAAAGAAGGAGTTGCAATGAGTATTGGTTCCTGTGCTCTTGTCGAATGTATCGATGAAGGGGCAAAGCTATCCGGCTGGTATGATAAGAAAAAATTATACTCTGTTGATTCAGAAATAAATAAAGGAAGATTTAAGAAGGGGATAGGTATGGTGGCTCTCATGCAGGGCTCTGCTATTCCTGAGATAGATATGGCTTCAGCTTATATTAAAATGAATGAGGATGGCGCTTTTAACCTTTCTGTTGGCGCAACTGATCTTGGGACAGGTTCAGATACTGTTTTAGCTCAGATCGCATCTGAAGTTCTGGATACACCTGTTGATAAATTTATTGTATATTCTTCTGATACTGACCATACTCCATTTGATACTGGCGCCTATGCTTCATCTACTACCTATTTGTCTGGACAGGCAGTTAAGAAAGCAGCTGAAGATATAAAAAACCAGATATTGCAGGTTGGTGCGGAAATACTGGGTGTTGAATTTAATGATGTAGAGATCGTTGATAATAAAGTAGTTCTGAAAAATGGCAAAGAAGAAGTATCGTATGCCGAAATTTGCCAGTATAGTATGTATCAAAAAAATCAATTTCAGATACAGGCGACTGCATCGCATGTATCTCCTAAATCTCCTCCTCCATTTGCAGCACATTTTATTGAAATCGAGGTGGATACGTTTACTGGAATAATTAAAGTTCTTAATTATGTTGCTGCAGTTGATTGTGGCACTGCAATAAATCCAAGAACTGCTGAAGGTCAGGCCGAAGGGGCCATTGTGAATGGGCTTGCTTATGCATTATTCGAAAATTATTATTTTTCTAAACATGGTAGGATGTTGAACGATACTCTTCAAAAAATGGGTATGTATACATCCTGGGATATTCCTCCCATTGTTGTTAAACTTGTTAGTTCATACGAAGAGACTGGACCCTTTGGAGCTAAATCAATTTCCGAAATAAATATTAATGGAGCTCTGCCTGCAATAGCTAATGCATTTTATAATGCAACTGGTAAAAGATTATTTAAAGCTCCGTTTCATCCTGAATATGTCCTTGAAGTCTTGAATTCTGCGAAGTTGCAGGAGAATGTTTACGAAGTTTTAGAAACTTGATTTTAATTGATTCTTCATTGCTGATGAAAATTTAATATTTAATCGCATCAGTGGAACTAATTCTTACAATGAAGAACCAACTTTTAATCTGAAATCTAGAAAAAGGGACGTACAAGTGAATTTGTTATATCTGTCATACCCAAATATAACTGTTGGCCCTATGGCAATTGCGCTGAAACTCCAACTATCGAATATTTTCTGTACAAGTATATCTAATACATATTCAGGTTCTCTTATATCACTATGTGGCATCGCATCAAATCTGAAATCAAACGTACTTCCGGCTAAAGATAATTCTCTTCCTGTATATCCAAAGTGCCATTCATTAAGGTATTGCCCGGCATAAATTTTTCCTCTTGTTGAGCCAAGTACGCTGACCGGGTATCTGAATTCCCAATTCATTGAAGATCCTTCAATTATTTTAACATGTGGATCTATTGTATCTGTAGCAATTCCATTACTTCGAATTATATATTTAAATTTATCTATTTGGGCAGTAGTCGGTTTTGCAAAAACATTTGTATATCCAACCTGAAGGAAATTACCGAATGGAAGCACATATCCAACTTGATAACCTTCAGTACCATATAAATTATTAAAATGGCTCATAATAGTCATATTTGTTAATGCATCAATCGAACTAAATACACCGGCTGAAACTCCAAGTATATGAAAGTTGGCTTCTAATAAATTTGTTTCAAGCGGACCCGAATATGGGGTCCCGAATCCAAACGAAAATCCTATATCATTTTTAATAGGGAAACCAAATCTTTCCCCCCCGAATATTTGTAAAAAAGGGTTGATATATTGTAAAGTTGAAGATATCTGATTAGCTGAAGGTGGTGCCAATAATTTTTTTATCTTCATTCTATCCAAAACTCTCGTGAAAACACTCCCATAATTGACACTTTCATCAAGATTTATTTTAAATGGATAGATCTGTATCTTTGCCCTCGTATCAGGTTTGAATGCAAGGATAGGGTATATAGCTCCCTTAATTGATAAAGTTTGATTGGTTGGATCCCTGAGATCAGCAATTATTTCGGCCTTTGGATCAGGAAGATCAATGAAAACTTCCTGTTGTATGTGTATAAACAAACTATCATCCAGCGGCTCCATCTGAAAATAATTTATCTGTTCTTCTTGCTGGGAATATAATCTACCCACCGCCAAAATGATAAATGATAAAACGGTTAGAAATAGTTTTATATATTTCATTTAAAGGACTCAAATATTATGTATTTTAGAAAATAGAATGAATCTGTTAAAATTGATCTACTTTTAGAACTCGATTCATTAGCAAATCTATAATTGAATTAATAAAAAGCTCATAATTGATGCCAAATTTAAAGATTTATTAACTGTCTGAAATTAGTAATCTTAGATAATAACCTTTCTTTTAGTAAAGAATTATGTAAGTAATAATTACATATGGTCGGTAATTAATTCTACTAAAAGATAATATTGTTGTATAAAATATCTAGAAAATGATAGCTGGTGGAAATGTATTAATCTCTTGTTAAAAAATAACTTAAAAGAAATCATTCGATTGAAATCCACTGGAGGGGGCTTTAACATAGTAAAAACTTAATTGTTGGAAGGCTTAAAAAGAAATCAATAAATCTTATTTATTAAACTCACTGCCATATTTGCTTGGTGTCCTGCAGCTATAATTACACGCGGAGCCATTAGCCCATTCTTTTCGTTTCCCTCATTTTTATTGTCTCCGCATATAAAAATGTTTTTGCTTAATTTATTTGTTTTGATCTGGTTGGATGATGAATAACCTGCTAAACCAGACGCTGAGATTAAATATTTATCTTTAAATCTAATGTCACCAAATGCGTCTATTATCATTTTCTTCTCAGATACTTTATCAAAAGCTTCTATTACTATTGGGCAATCCTTGTAGACATCAAAAATGTTCATCATTGTAAGTTTGATATTATACTTCAAAACAATAACCAAAGGATTTATTTTTTTAATAAATGAGGAGAGCGCATCTGTTTTATTCTTACCTATATCAGAAATAAAAAATTGTTGTCGGTTAAGATTTGAGAGTTCTACTTTATCAAAATCAGCTATTACTAGTTTTTTGACCCCTATTCTCGCTATTGCTATTGCTGCATTTGATCCCAGACCCCCACAGCCAGCAATTCCAATTACAGCTTGTTTAATTTTCTCTTTTATATCAATTGTATTTCTTGAAGTTATTTGACCATAAAGGATGGGATCGATCTTGCTTCCCAATTATCCTCCGCCGGTAGGAAGAAATATTTTAACAGTATCTCTGTCATTAACTATTGTACTCTTTTTGACTTCACTTCCGTTGATAAAAGGAATGATAAATCTCTGGTGGTCCTTTAGGATATTTAATTCAGTATATATGTCAGAAATCGTTGAACCTTCTTTAATATCAATAAAGCTGTTATTCTTTACTCCTTTTATATGAAGTAATCCTAACAATTCAATCTTTATTTTCATTTTCCTATCTCAGAATAATTAAGGCGCAAATGTGTAGATTGCTTATTATTAATAACAGCAAATATTTCAGCTAAGATAGCAAGAGATATGTCTACTGGAGTATCTCCACCGATGTCAATTCCTACTGGAGCATAAAGATTATTAAAGGAAATATCCTTTCCATACTTTTCCTTAAGAAATAGAATGCATTCTTTGACCTTTAATTTTGAGCCTATCATTCCTATATACTTAAAATTAGGATAATTTTTAAGTAGAAAGTCCAGTACTGGAAGATCATGTCTATGTGACTGAGTAACTAATAAAACATATCCATTTTGATCTAATTGGAAATTAAAGGAGGCAGGTGGATATTCTGTTAAATGTTTTTGAGAATATGAACCATCATGAAGTGCTTCTAGAATATCCTTCCTGTTATCAAATAATTCAACAAAAAATCCATGTCTAACTGCTAAATCTGAAACCGCTGCACCCACATGGCCGGCACCAAAAATATATAATATATTTTGGTTTTTGAATATCTCATAAAACAACTCAACTTCACCACCGCACCATGCGGGTAGAACTATTTTTGTTGTTCCGGACAAAGTAGAATCACTTTCTTTTTTAAGATTAGCTTTTTCTCCCTGTCCCTTATCGTTATCAACAAGTTGAATGATTTCATTATAAAAGGTCGAACTGCTTTTAATAAGTTCCTTGCACTTATCAATAGCATGAAATTCAACAGCACCCCCTCCGATAGTACCGGCTATCCTGCCTTCTTCACCAATCAGAATTTTGAACCCTGTCTTTCCAGGTGTTGCACCCCTTGTCCTCGTAATGGTAATTAGAATAGTAGCTCTATTCTCTTTAATCCTTTCAGATAATTTCTGGAATAGATTGACCATGTTACTTCAAATCCATATTGAATTTAGTTATTAGTTTATCAATTTCAGGTGCCTGAGCAGCTGTCTTAGTCCAATATTCGTCATCATACCACTGAGCATTTAATTCTGATAATTCTTTACCTTGCTGTTCTATCCATGTGAAGTATTTCAGGTTATGAATTCTCTTCTTTGCATTATAATCAAGTTCAAGCATATCTGCAGTGTTGGCTCCCATAATTGATTTATGGAAAGCTTTAACCGCATTATCATGTGTATATTTGCCATGCTTTTCATTCTCTTCTGATAATCTCGATCCGTAAAGATCCATAGAATCAGTTAGTATAGTAAATATTACTTCATTTTCATTTAATTCATAATATTTTGACATTTTAATGGCAGATAATACATTTGCAATTCCTGAAATACCGGCCGTTTTAAGTGAAGCAATATATTTATCATCCAGCCCGTTTGCATGAAGATATTTTTTACCTTCCTCTTCATTAAATAAACGCATTACCTCAATACAATCATTGTCATCAATATCTATAATCATGTCTGTATTTTTAACATTATGTATCCATGGGATATGTTTATCTCCAATACCTTCTATCCTGTGTCCGCCAAAACCATTCTTTAATAATGTTGGACATTGAAGAGCTTCAGCACCGGCCACCTTGCATGATGGATATCTCTTCTTAAGATAATCTCCGGCAGCAATCGTTCCCGCTGATCCGGTCGAAGATATATATCCTGCCATACTCAATTTCTTATTCGTAGCTTTTAGTTGTTCAAATACTTCAGCAATTGCACCCGCTGTTACTTCATAATGCCAGATGTAATTACCAAGTTCTTCGAACTGATTAAAAATCATAATGTCGTTTCTTGTCCTGCGCAGTTCCCAGCATTTGTCAAATATTTCTTTAACATTACTCTCACAACCAGGGGTAGCTATTACTTCTCCAGCCAATGACTTTAACCATTCAAATCTTTCTTTGCTCATTTCTTCAGGAAGTATGGCTATAGATTCACATCCTAATAAAGCTGAATTAAATGCACCACCTCTGCAGAAGTTACCTGTCGAAGGCCACACTGCCTTTTGTATTGTTGAATCAAAATTGCCTGTTACTAATGGTGGTACAAGGCATCCGAATGTAGCTCCAACCTTGTGGGCTCCTGTTGGAAACCATCTTCCTGCAATTCCTATTATCCTTGCCTTTACTCCTGTAAGTTCTGAAGGGAATTCTACATAATTAACATTTCCGAATAATCCTCCTTTTTCCTTTGGCTCATTCTTCCATGATATTCTGAATAGGTTTAAAGGATTAAGATCCCATAATCCCACATTCTTTAATTTTTCTTTAATCTCTGCAGGTATCTTGTCAGGATTTTTCATCTGTTCAAGTGTAGGAATAACGATTCCTTTTTCTCTGCATCTCTTTAGGTTGTTCTTTCTTGTTTTATCATTAATTGACAGGTTAATCATTTATGTTTCCTATTTGTTCTTAAGATATGAATAATAATTTTTTGCTCTTTCATAATCGTCCTCAGTATCGATATCAAATACTATCCCGCTATCGGTAACAAGGTACTCTTTCCCCTTAAATTCTTTTAGTACGTCTCTTAATATTACATCCCTTGTCTCTTCAATAATTCTTTCCTTAACCCTCTTTTTAATCAGAATTGGATGTCCCTTTTTTATTTTATTTGTTGCAGGATAATGAATTATCGCTGGATAAATAACTTCATCTGAAGATGGTCCACTTTCAGAAAAATCTAATATTTGTTTGTAGGTTTCCGATTTAATAAAGGGCATATCCGCTAATGCAATAAATACATTATCATTTTGAGTTTGCGAAATTCCTGCTCTAACTGATGAAAACATTCCGGATTCATAATTCGTATTTTCAATACATGTTATTATAGATGCAAAACTTTCTTTATTCTCATTAATAAGTGTTGTTAATTCAATTATGTTATATCCCCCCACAACCACGATATCCTTGCATACACTAGACATTGATTCAAGTGAATGCAACAAAATAGGCTTGCCCTCAAGCATTGCCCCTGGTTTCCATGAACTCATCCGTGATGAAGTACCAGCGGCAAGTAAAATTCCGGAATATTTATACACATTTTCCAAATTTATTTCTTAAGTTTTTTAATTATCTGGTTTATATCTGGTTCAAATACCTCTGGGAAATCTACAATCTTAGAAGCTGATTCAATATCCTTCAATCCATTACCACTTAAGAGAAGTACTATGGTGCTTTCTCTTTGTAAATAATTCTTTGATTTAAGAAAACCCGCTGCTGCAACAGCTGAAGATGGTTCACAGAAAATTCCGGTATTCATTGAAATATATCTCTGTGCAGATAATATCTCCTCATCAGATACTATAATAATATCACCATTCACATTCCTCAAATCATATACAGCCCCATACCCGTTCCGGGCTACATCAACCGATATCGAATCGGCAATTGTAGTTGCCTTATAACTTAAATCGAAATTACCATTCTTGAAAGCTTCATAAATAAATTTACTCTTATCAGATTGTACCCCGATTATCTTCGGTATCCTCCTTATTAATCCCAAATACTTAAGATCATTAAAACCTTTTATTACACCACTCAGCACAACACCATCTCCAACTGGTACAAATACATAATCGGGGTGCTTCTTTAATTGAGCTATAATTTCAAATGAAGATGTCTTCTTTCCCTCAATTGTCATTGGGTTATAAGCAGTGTTCCTGTTAAGGTATCCTGTAATCTCTGAAAATTGTAAAGATAAATCAAACGCCTTATCATAATTCCCTTTAATAGGAATCAATGTGGCCCCATATTGCAAACACTGAATCAACTTAGCTCTGGGAGCGCTTGATGGCATGAATATAAATATCTTTTGTCCGGCTGCAGCACCTATTCCCGCCATAGATGAAGCCGCATTACCAGTCGAGGCTAATACTATTTCCTCAATTCCAAACTTCTTCGCAAATGCAGATACAAGATATGATGCTCTGTCTTTATACGATCCGGTCGGATTGGTACCATCATACTTGATATATAAATCATTGTAGCCGGTTTTCTTATTTAGATTTTCTGATTTAATTAAAGGCGTATTTCCAATAGGTAACGAAGGAAAAAACTCCTTCTCAATAGGCAGATAATCATGAATATCAAAACTGCCAAATTCCTTTTTTAGGTTCCTTAAATAAGAGGGGAGTGTTACTTCCAACACTCCCTTTAATGGTTTGCCTTCCAGACTTTCTTCTTTACAGTAAGGACAAAGCATAAGAGTATTATTAATCTCATACACCTTGCCGCAGTCTTTGCACTTATATTTGAATCCGGTCTTTGGCATTCTTATCTCTTACATCGTCAAACCCATAACTGCCTTGGCAGTATGGAGTCTGTTTTCTGCTTCATCAAATACAATTGAAATATCTGGGTTATCAAGTATCTCATTTGTAACTTCATTCCCTCTGTCAGCGGGCAAAGCATGCATCAGTTTTACTTTCTTATCGGCAAGCTTTATTCTCTTGTCATTACAAATCCAGCTTTTGTACTTGCCCAAATTCGATTTCATTTCCTTCTTGCATTCTTCTTCATTCTGAAGATAATGGTCTACATCATATGCACCAAACCCGCCCCAGTTCTTTGGTATAACAATATGCGCGCCTTCAAAAGCTTCATCCATATTATTCGTAAACTTAAGCGAACCGCCTCCTTCCTCTGCATTCTTATAAGCTTTATCTATTATGTTCTTGCTTATTGGAAATTCTTTTGGATGAGCAACAGTAACATCAATACCATACCTTGGAAAAAGTAAAATCTGTGTCTGTGGAACTGAAAGTGGTTTGCTGTGTGTATCTGCATAAGCCCATGATACCGTTACTTTCAATCCCTTTGGGTTCTTATCGAAATGTTCAAAAATTGTCATAAGATCAGCTAGCCCCTGCATTGGATGATAAATATCATCTTGAAGCGACATTACCGGAACCGTAGCGTTTGCCGCCATCTCTTCCAGGTACTTATTTCCTACACCATAAAAACAGTTCCTGCAAGCTATACCGTGTCCCATTCTGGAAAGAATTATTGCAGTATCCTTTGGTGCTTCTCCATGCGATATCTGCATCTTGTCCGCAGTAAGATCATGCGCATGCCCGCCAAGCTGTGTCATTCCCGCTTCCATCGAATTGCGTGTTCTGGTCGACTGTTCGAAGAATATCATAAAAAGTGTCTTGTCCCTTAACAACCTGTGTGGCTCGCCTAATGCAAATCTCTTCTTAAGATCAAATGATGCTTCAAATACTGTATCAAGTTCCTGCTTCGACCAGGTATCCTCTGTTATAAAATTCTTTTTAAATAGATCAGAAACCATAATTTATTCCTTTATATATTTTATTCTTAAATGATTTTCCTAATTAAAATATTCTGTTATGCTTTAATTCATTACCTGTTGGATAATCTCGATGAACGCAAACTTAGCACAACTAATCCCAACACACTAACTATTAAAACGTCTGGCAGAACATTGCATAAAATGCTGAAGCCTTAACCAGATCTTCAACAGGAACCTTTTCATCTGGTGCATGTGCTAGTACTTCATTACCGGGACCAAAGCCAATCACCGGAATTCCATAAACTCCATTAATAACCACACCATTTGTTGAGAACGTCCATTTGTCAACTACAGGATCAGCACCAAATAATTGCTTATAACTATCTACTCCTGCAACTACAGCAGGATGGTTCTTCTCAAGCTTCCATGTAGGATAATACTTCTCCATTCCATACTCTTTACCGGTAAATCCCTTCTCTTTATAATCAAGCAGTACAACTTTCGCATTATAGTCTTTAACGATTTCTCTAATCTGGTTAAGCGCAAGTTCCTTATCCTCTTTCCATGTCAGCCTTCTGTCAATATGGATTTTTGCAAAATCAGATACTGCGCATAATGATGGACTCGAAGATATAAACTCCGATAACGCAGCCGATCCTCTCCCTAAAAACTCATCCGTAGCTAATCTCTCATTAAGCTTCTCAATCTCAAGACACGCGCGCGAAGCCATATAAATAGCATTCTTTCCGCGCTCAGGTGCAGAACCATGTGCCGAAACTCCGTAAAAACTTACCTCTATCTCCATCCTTCCTCTGTGCCCGCGGTATATATTCAAATTCGTTGGCTCAGTTACTACAACACAGTCCGGCTTAATCTTATCTTCTTCAACAATGTATTTCCAGCAAAGACCATCACAGTCTTCCTCCATAACCGTTCCTGTAAAATAAACAGTCACATCATTCTGCAATCCTATCTCTTTAAGAATTCTCCCCGCAGTAATAAAAGCAGCAGGACCCCCTTTCTGATCTACCGATCCTCTTCCATGTACAAATCCATCCTTCACTGTCCCAGCTATCGGATCGAAATGCCAGTTATCCATATTACCAAAATCAACCGTATCAATATGACCGTCAAGAGCAATCACTTTCTTTCCATTGCCTATCCTTCCTATTACGTTGCCTAATCCATCAATCCTTGCCTCATCAAAACCAGCCTCTGTCATCATTCCCTTTAATGCTTCTGCAACGCCTTTCTCTTTTGTGCTTAACGATTTCTGTTGGATTAGTTTGGATAAATTCTGT